>CAZJYS010000067.1:0-2321 GCA_964550075.1 uncultured Methylomonas sp. | reverse complement strand
GATGAAGAGCATGATGAGGATGAAGATGAAGACAATGCAGATAATAAAGGCGTCTGGCTGGACAACATCTATCTGACCACGGTTTCTGAACCTGCTATTGCGCCGGCATTATTCAGTCTTGAAAGCCCTGTGGCGATACCTGCACCTTCTACATTGTTATTGGTGTTGGCAGGCATGTTGGGATTTACGGCTTCAAAGAAATTGAGCAAAAAAGCCTAGTCAGGCTTTTAGTTACCGTTTTAAAAGCTGTTTACTAAAGGAAACGCTGAATAAATCTGCATTCCCGCGCAGGCGGGAATGCAGATATTTGCTTTAAATGCGCAGTCTTACGCGGATGCGACGAAATCGATAAAGACGCTATAAATTTCAAAACACAACATTAGCCAGGGCAGGCGACGTAGTAAAACCTTAAATTCAAGAGAAGCAATCATGTCCAATAAAAGCGAAAACAAGGCGCAAAATTTGTCAGAAATCTCAGGTTCGAACCCGGATTCAAATGAGCTGGCTAAATTAACCCGTCGGGAAATGCTTAAACTCAGCGCCTTAAGTCCTGCGGCAGGTGTGCTGGCAATGAATGAGGTTTTAAATCTCAAATCTGCCAATGCTGCAACGGCTAGTCTGGGTAGCCCTGTTTTAACCCCTTGGTTGGATCCATTGCCTATTTTGCCGACTGCGGAACCCATCGATATTGCCAATTCGCAATTTTTTAAAGATTACCCTGTAGACCCCAAAGATCACCAATTTGCTACGTACCAGAAATTTCCACCTAAAAAGTTTTATCACCATAAATACTGCGCCACTCAGCATGCGTTTCACAGTCAACTGCCCGACAATACCATTTGGGGCTGGGACGGAAACTTTGGCGGGCCTACCATCGTGGCGCGTTATGACGATCCGATTCTAGTCCGTCGTACCAACTGTCTCGATCCTTATCATGTGGGCTACGGTAACCCTGTCGTCTCTACGCATTTGCATAACGCCCATACGCCAGCGGAAAGTGATGGCAATCCTTTATACGATTACCAGGTGTTCCCCGGTCAATTCAAAGATTATCTGTATCCCAACGTCTATGCAGGATTTTCGCTAAATCAACACCGTGCACCGACCGGTGAACCTTGGGAAGCACAATCCACACTGTGGTATCACGATCACATGCTGGATTACACCTCGCAAAATGTCTACATGGGCTTGGCGGGGTTTTATTTGTTATTTAACGAATACGATAGCGGTGACGAGACCGGCACCAATCAAGAAAATATCAACCGTTATGGTGCAGTCAATTATGCCAAAACCAATTTCAGATTGCCCAGCGGGGAATATGACATTCCGTTGATCTTCATTGATATGAAATTTGATGCAGCCGGGCAACGGGTGTTTGATCTATTCAACTTAGATGGCATGTTAGGGGATAAAATCACCGTCAATGGAAAAATTCAGCCTTATCACAAGGTGGCGAAACGCAAATACCGCTTACGTTTGTTAAACGCTGGGCCATCGCGGTTTTACACGTTCGCATTTAGCAACAAAATGGCATTTCAGGTCATTGCAATGGATGGCAATCTGTTGCCAGCGCCTTTGTCGATGACTAGCATTACCCTGTCACCTGCGGAACGGGCCGATATCATTGTCGATTTCAACAAATTACCCGTTGGTACCACAGCGGCCAGTAGTGTGTATTTGATCAACACCATGGAACAGGTGGATGGAAGAGGGCCGACATCCAAAGTCTTAGTGCCCCCCGATCAATTGATCCGTTTTGATGTCAACCGCACCGCTGTGGATTTGAGTCGGGTGCCAAGCAAGTTTTACCCCTTACCCACTATTCCGGCAGCCAAAAAAGCTTTATCTGGTTTGGCCTCGCTTAAAACAACCACAACCGCCGATCGTACGTTTTTATTCGATCGAAACAATGGTGCCTGGACTGTGAATAGCAAGATTTACGACCCATTGGTGGTATCGGCGGTCATTCCATTAAATGCTCAGGAGGTTTGGGAAATTCAGGGCAGTGGCAATTGGGCGCATCCCGTACATATTCACTTCGAAGAATTCCGCATCTTGTCTCGAAATGGGCTGGCGCCGCCAAAGCAGGAAGGCGGTCGTAAGGATGTCATTTATCTACGACCAGGCGAAAAAGTCCGGATTTTCATGCGGTTTCGGGATTTTCAGGGGCGCTATGTCATGCATTGCCACAATGTGGTGCATGAAGATCACGCCATGATGGTGAATTTCACCATCGGACAGGCAGATCCTGTCAATGCTGGCGGCGGCATTTGCTATGGTAAAGATCTGCGTGAAGAGGACTACGCCAATCTGCTGGCGGG
>CAZJYS010000066.1:0-9688 GCA_964550075.1 uncultured Methylomonas sp. | reverse complement strand
GATTTTATTCCCGGCCAACGCTGGATAAGTAATACCGAGTCAGAGCTCGGGTTAGGTATGATTTTAGATGCGGAGTTTAACCGTGTAACTGTCTTATTTTTGGCGACTGGTGATAAAAGGATTTACGCGCGGGATAATGCGCCCTTAACCCGAGTACAGTTTGTTGAGGGTGATGTCATTGAATCGACTGAGTATTGCAAAATCACCGTTCAGCAAATTCAGCAACAAAATGGTTTGCTGAGTTATTTTGGCCTGGATGAGGAGGGTGAGTTTCATCAAATTGATGAAATGGAGTTGAATCACCATATCCAGTTCAACAAACCCCAGGACCGGCTGTTTACCGGTCAGTTTGATCCCAGTGCCTGGTTTAGTTTGCGTTTCGAAACCTGGCGCAGGCAACAGCAACATCAACAATCTAGCGTTAAAGGTTTACAAGGGGCCAGGGCGGCCTTGATACCCCATCAGATTTATATTGCTCATCAGGCGGCCAATCGTATTGCACCACGTATTATGTTGGCTGATGAAGTGGGTTTGGGCAAAACCATTGAAGCCGGTTTGATTTTACAGCACCGCTTGATTAACGGACTCAGTCAGCGTGTACTGATTTTAGTGCCCGAGGCCTTGATGTATCAGTGGTTAGTGGAAATGTTGCGGCGTTTTAATTTGCGCTTCAGCCTGTTGGATGAAACCCGCTGTCTGGCCTGCGAAAATGAAAATCCCTTTGCGGCTGAGCAATTGGTACTCTGTAGTCAACAATTTTTTGCGGATTTTCCGGAACGTCAGAATCAAGCTTTGGACGCTGGTTGGGATATGGTCATTGTTGACGAAGCGCATCATTTGGAATGGAGTGAACAAGCTCCCAGTGCTGATTATTTGTTCGTAGAGCAGTTAGCTCACAGCGTCGATGGCTTAGTTTTATTAACAGCTACCCCTGAGCAGTTGGGTAAGGAAAGTCATTTTGCACGGTTGCGTTTATTGGACCCTGATCGTTTTTATGATTTTCAGCATTTTGTTCAGGAAGAAGCCCAGTTTGCACCGGTTGCTGAACTGGCAAACCAGCTTATTTCCGGCCAGACTTTGAAGCCTGAAGAACAAACCCGGCTGAAAACCTTGTTGCAGCAGGATAATGTTGAGGCGCTGTTGAATCAATTTTCTGAAGATCCCGCTAACCATCTAGTTCGAGAAGAACTGATCAGGTTGCTATTGGATCATCATGGCACTGGACGGATTTTATTCAGAAATTCCCGACAAACTGTTCAAGGTTTTCCTGAACGCCAGCGTTATGGTTATCCTCTGCAAGGGAAGTCGGATGCTGATCTATCGGCCAGTCCTTATTTTTTGTGGTTGGTCGAGAAACTCAAGGCCTTGGGGGATGAAAAAGCCTTGTTGATTTGTCAGCGTGCTGATACCGTCATTCAGCTCGAACAACTTCTTCGTCAACATGTTGGACATGCTGCTGCGGTATTTCATGAAGGCATGACGATTGTTGAGCGGGATAGAGCCGCTGCATTTTTTGCCGATGAAGACAGCAGGGCGCAAGTGTTATTGTGTTCCGAAATTGGTAGCGAAGGTCGAAATTTTCAATTTGTTCGCCATTTAATTTTGTTTGATTTACCTGCTAATCCGGATTTGTTGCAACAGCGTATAGGACGTCTTGATCGAATAGGTCAAAAGCACGTTATTCAAATCCACATCCCTTACTTGCTGAACAGTTCCCAACACACCTTGTTCAAATGGTACGACCAGGGGTTGGATTTATTTAGACGTAATTCTTCAGCAGCAGGGCAGGTTGCTAAAATATTGGCTGTTGAATTAGCAACGCTATTGGATAATCAGAACGAAGCTGACATAGATACTTTTATTGAGAAATCGCAGTCATTAAGTCGACAAATCGAACAGGAATTACAAAATGGTCGAGATCAGTTGTTGGAGTTAAATTCCTGTCGTCCAACCGAGGCTGCAAACCTAATTGAGCAGCTAAAAAAAATTGAACGTGATGGAAGTCTATGGCCATATATGGAGGCTATTTTCGATTGCTATGGTGTGGATGTGGAGTATCACTCCAAAGATTGCCATATTCTGTGGCCTAGCGAAAGTCTTAGAATTGCTCATTTTCCGATGCTACAAGATGATGGCTTGACGGTAACGGTTGATAGGGATATCGCGTTAGCACGCGAGGATATGCAGTTTTTAACCCAGGAACATCCCATGGTGTTGTCGGCGATGGATCTGGTCTTGTCTAGTGAAACCGGAAATGCTGCAGCGAGTATTATTCAGCATCCGCAATTGAAGTCGGGGCAATTTCTCTTGGAATTGCTGTTCGTGGCGGAATGTAGTGCTCCTGCCCATTTGCAGATTGGTCGATTTTTACCCCACACCCCTTTGCGTGTTTTAATTGATCAGAATAACCGGGATTTAACGACTGCCATTTCTCACGATTCCATGCAGGAAACGGCTGATAATATCGATAAGGAGCAGATTAGCCAGTTTCTGAATAGCCAGCGTCAACATATTCAGGGTATGATCAAAGTCGCTGAACAAAAAGCCAATGCGCAGATGCAAAGCTTGATCACAGAGAGCAGCAATCGCATGATTGCGACGATGACAGGGGAAATCAAGCGCATGGTCAGGCTAAAAAAAATCAATCCGGGTATCAAGGAGCAGGAAATTCAAGAACTCAAAGAAATGACCATGCTGGCTCATGAGAGTATCCAGGAAGCGCAGTTAAGGCTGGATGCTGTACGATTTGTAATAACAGCCTAGAAAATCACATGTGTTTGGGTTTTAAAACGAACCCAAACACTAAGAAAGCTGTTGAGGGTTAGAGGCTTTTGATCAAAACCGTGGTTTCGTCCAGTTCCACGCATTCGAACATCAGATCGTCAATCGAGCCGTCTACATGGTCAACGTAGTGCAATCCGCATTCAGAATTAGGGGTTTGATGCTTTAAAATACCATGTACGCTGAAGGGGGTGTTGGACTCTGGAAGCAACATGTTGATCCGGATGTTGCCAGTCATATCGGTAGCAATGGGTTGTTTCAGTTTAACGCGTATACCGCTGTAGCTGATGTCCAAAATATCGGCATCCAGCGTAATTTCCTGACTTTGGGCATTGATCGTTAGACCTGCTTGTAGGCCTTTGGGTTTGATGCGCAGGTGGTTGCGTTTTTCTGATTTCATGCTTTTATTCCCTCTAGTAATTAAACTTGCCTGCAAAGGCTTTTTATTATTTTTGTACGATTGAATTGTATAGGTTTTTTTTAAAAAAACCATCTTCATTCGAGTATTTTTTACCGTCAAATGACGGTGTTAACCCAAGGTTTATTGATGTTGTTTTCCGAATTAGGTCTATCCGAGCAATTGCTTGCAGCTGTTGCCGAGCAAGGCTATCAATCCCCTACACCGATTCAGGCTCAGGCCATTCCTGTTGTTTTAGCAGGTCGAGACGTAATGGCGGGCGCTCAGACCGGTACCGGTAAAACTGCTGGCTTTACCTTGCCACTTTTACAATTATTGCAATCACAGGCCATTCCACAAAGACCGAGACCGGTCAGAGTTTTGATTTTGACGCCAACTCGCGAACTGGCGATGCAAGTCTATGAAAGTGTCAAAACCTACGGTAAACATTTACCATTTTTTGCCGAAGCTATTTTTGGCGGAGTCAGTATCAATCCACAAATTCAGAAGCTCCAACGCGGAACCGATATTGTGGTGGCTACGCCTGGGCGCTTATTGGATTTGATCCAGCAACAACATTTGAGTTTGGCAAAAGTCGAACATTTTGTGTTGGATGAGGCCGATCGCATGCTGGATATGGGGTTTATTCGAGACATACGCAAAATAATGGCCTTGTTACCTAAAAAACGCCAAAACTTGTTGTTTTCTGCGACTTATTCCCCTGAGATTACTGCCTTGTCGGAGCAGTTGCTCAATGATCCTGTGGAAATCGCCGTAGCCAGGCGTAATGCGACAGCTGACACGGTTTCTCAATTGATTTATCCGATCAAACGTGAACATAAGCGTGAATTGCTATCCTACTTAATCGGCTCAGGGCACTGGCAGCAAGTATTGGTGTTTGTTCGTACCAAGCATGGTGCCGATCGATTGTGCAAACAAATGATTAAAGACGGTATTCGTTGCGCAGCATTGCATGGTGATAAAAGCCAGGGCGCTCGAGTCAGGGCCCTGGAGGATTTTAAAGCCGGATCAATTACCGCTTTAATTGCCACTGATATCGCTGCTCGTGGTTTGGATATTGATCAATTACCGCATGTTGTCAATTTTGATTTGCCTCAGGTTGCCGAAGATTATGTTCACCGTATAGGACGGACGGGAAGGGCGGGGGCTGAGGGTCAGGCTATTTCATTAGTCGATCAGGAAGAGGCATATTTGTTGGCAGCAATTGAAAAGCTTTTAAAACGAGAAATCCCCAGAGTGGCGGATACTGGCTATGAAAAAGTTTCATTGAATTTATCAGCGCCAAGCAAACCCAAGCCGAAGCAAACTAATAAGCCTGTCGCTATAAAAACTGGAAGCACGGGACGAGCCCCTGCCAAACCAGCCGCTCGCCATTCGGCTAATCGCCAGCAGCAGCGAACAAAGTCTCGGTAAATGGTTCTGACTCAATATGCACTGCCAGCCAGATACTGACTTGATTGGGTGTTGTCCAATCCACGCGATGTTTGCAATATGCCGGTATGAAAAGGTAATCACCAGGATTTAATTCGACGAATTCAGAATCTGCAAAACTAATTCTTGCCTGACCTTGCAGTAATATTACCCATTCAGCCTGTTCTTGGTTATACCAAAAACCTTCAGGACTAGCTTGTCCTTGAGACAGGATGCGTTCTATACGAATTGTCGGGGTTTTTAAAAGAATTTGGCATAATTCTTCCGGTAGTTGTTTGGGAATATCGGCAAATAAGGAATGGTGAGTGAATAGTGTCATGAAGGTAATATTATTGAGTTTGATAGCAATTTGCCAACAGAATTTGCAGCTTTTTCAAGCCTAGTTCGCGAGTCAGTTTGATATTGTTTTCTGGAATACCCTCAGGATTGGGGTACTTGGCAATCGCTCGCTCTATACTGGTTTCTCGAATAATATGCAGCATTGGGTAGGGTGAACGGTTGGTGTAATTAGCAGGGTCTTGTTCCAGATTGTTTTGCTCTGATGTTTCAAAACAATAATCCGGATGAAAACTGGCTAGTTGATAAATGCCTTCATAGGCTTGGTCTATCAATAGCTGTTCCGCTAGGCTCAGCAGATCCAGGTAATCGTCAAAGTCCTCAAAACCAGTCGGTAAAATATACAGTGTAGTTTCTGTTTCAGGATGATCATCCAAATAACGGCATTCCATTATTAGGTTTTCCAGGACGATTTCCAGCTGAGTACTGTATTCAACTTGGTAACGGATACTGTTTCTTTGTTGTTCTCGTTGGGCGAACGGGCAAATATTAAATGCAATAATGAAAGAATTCAGCCAGGTTTGGGTGGATTTAATAATCAGTTGTTCAGTCATAGGATGGCAAAAAGTGTTGAATAAAAATAGGCGGTGTTGGATTTGTCTGGCCGGGTTTTTACCGACGCTGATTTCAGCGGATGTTTATAAATGGATCGATGTTCAGGGAAGACCGCATTATGCCGATCGCGAACATGAACAAGCCAAAAGTTTATCAATATCACCTCAAGTTTCTTACTTGACAGTAAAAAAAGTCTTTGATGGCGATACGATTTTACTGAATAACGGTCAAAAAGTTCGATTGTTGGGCATTAATACGCCTGAAGTTGCAGGCCCCAATAAAGACAATGAGGTCGGCGGAGAAGCAGCTAAATCTTGGCTAAAGCAGACATTGGAGCATCGAAAAGTCAGGTTGGAAGGTGATGTTGAAAAGCAGGACAAATATCAGCGTACCCTGGCCTATGTTTTTACTGAGGATAAGCAGCATATTAATTTGGCTTTGGTAAAGCAGGGGCTGGCAGTTATCAATATTTATCCACCTAATTTGAAATATGTCGATACATTGCTTGCTGCTCAGAAAGTGGCTGAAAAAGCGGGGTTGGGTATTTGGGGGAATTCGGCTTATAGCCCACAGAGTTATCAATCCATAACTGAAGATGGATACAAAGGTTGGAAACGTATCACAGGACGGATTACATCGGTAAAAAAGACACGTAAATACAGTTATTTGCAATTTTCAGAGCAGGTTTCGATCCGGATTGAAAATCGGTGGCTGAATTTGTTTCCTCCTCTTCAAGATTATATTGGAAAAAATCTGGAAGCGAGGGGCTGGATTAATAAAAACAGAGATCATTATTCTGTGCAAATAAGGCATCCAGCGGAATTAAAACATATTGATTCAGATCCTTGAGCACTTTGATCTGATGTTAACGCAAAAAAAACCCGCCTTTCGGCGGGTTTTTAGTCAACATTCTGAATTGACAGAATGAAGCTTATTTTCTCAAAGGTTCTTGAAGTTTGCCGTCAACTTCCAATTGAACGCGACGGTTGTTAGCTTGGCCTTCTGCGGTTTCATTGGTGTCGACTGGACGATCCCATGAATAACCTTTAGAAGTTATGTTAGGAATATGGCCTTTTTTGGTCAAGTAATTCTTAACAGCCAATGCGCGGCGCTCAGACAGATTCAGGTTGTGTTTATATGAACCGGTATGGCTGGTATGGCCTTGAACTTCAAACGCTGTATTAGGGAAGCGTTTCATGTTTTCAATGGCTTTATCCAGTTTTGGGAAGTACTGAGGTTTGATGATGTCTTTATCGTTGTCGAATTTGACATCCAGAATCCAGCAGCCATGGATACTGACTTCAACACCAGGCAAAGTATTTGGGCATTTGTCTTTGCAATTGTTGACGCCGTCTTTATCATCATCCAGTTTGGAGCAATCGACAGAAGCGACAGGAGTACCGGTTTTGAAGAAGACAGTTTTAACAAACTCACTCATGCCAGCAGCACTGGAGATATTGGTGGCTGTAGTTGCAATACCGCAACCAGAAGCTTCAGAAACAGCTTGTAATACAGCTTGACCGTCAACATCGTTCTCGTTGCCGACCCAAACGGTGTGAATGCAGAGTTTTTCACCGAATTTGGCTTTCAGGGCTTCTGCAGCCGCTACCGGTGCACCATCTTCCATACCGTCGCTGAAGACGACCAAGGCTATATTGCCAGGTGCTGAAGCGATATCACTACCACTTTCATCCAAACCGGCTTCTAACGGGGTGCCGCCACTAGAGCACTGAAGTGAAGTAATTGCACTTTCAAAGCCACTAGCAGAATATTTTTGTACCGATTGGTTTAGGTGGGTGTTGTTCCAGTCTGTGCAAGGGCCATAACCAAAGCTGCGCAGGCCAGAGGTCAAAGGAATTGCTGGAATGGTTTTGTTGAATTTGTATATCAAGTTTTTTTCGACATCCAGTTTAGTACCACTGTACTCAGCTGAATTGGTGTAGGTTCTACCTGTTGAAGAAGAAGAGTCATTCAATACAAAAAAGCTGTTGGTTTTTTGCACCAATTGGCCTGATTTAACCTGAGCATTCAGATCGTCTGGCTTGAAAGCTTGGAAGTTGTTGCTGGATTGAGTAGCACACCCAGACAATAAAGCTGCCGCGATAGCGGCGGAAATACCGAGGGATTTCTTCATTTGTTCTCTCCTGAGGTTTAAGAAAATGAGGCAGGTAATTGAGCGGTTATTACCTTGAAAGTGAGTCTAACACTAAAAACATTATTTTTTAATACTTCATTTAAGCTTTTATACATCCACATGAAATAATATAGAACTTAATTGTAGGAGATAACTGTCATTTTTGCGCTAACCAGGATTCTATATATTGATTCGATATTGTCATGTCAAAATTTGTAGGTATCGGCCAACTGTGTAAAAGTGACTCAACACACGAGTGGTATTGTTTAGTTGAAGCTTTAGTATTGCTATAAACTTACGTGTAAATATTTTTTCAGGTTAAGCATAAAAAATGAGTATAAGAAGTCGTTTTGCCCCAAGTCCCACCGGTTATTTACATGTAGGTGGTGCAAGAACAGCATTGTTTTCATGGCTTTATGCCCGTAAACATGGTGGTAAGTTCATTTTAAGAATTGAAGATACCGATCTAGAACGTTCCAGTCAGGAATCCGTAAACGCCATACTGGAAGGTATGACATGGCTGGGCCTGGAATATGATGAAGGTCCATTCTATCAAACGCATCGTTTCGATCGTTATAAAGAAGTGATTCAGCAATTGCTTGATCAAGGTGATGCTTACTATTGCTACTGCAGTCGTGAAGAGCTGGATGCTTTACGAGAGCAGCAAATGGCGGCTAAAGAAAAGCCGCGTTATAACGGTAAATGTCGTCATGGTGTTGATGCCGCAGGTGAACGGGTCGTTCGGTTTAAAAACCCTGAACAGGGTGAGGTAGTAATCGATGATTTGATCAAGGGCCGCATTGTTGTGGCAAATAAAGAGCTGGATGATTTAATCATTGCTCGTTCCGATGGGACTCCGACCTATAATTTGACCGTGGTCGTTGATGATATGGACATGAATGTGACTCACGTCATTCGTGGCGATGATCACGTCAATAATACGCCGCGGCAAATCAATATCTTGAAAGCTTTGGGCGCGCAGTTGCCGATATACGCGCATGTGCCGATGATTTTGGGTTCGGATGGTGCTCGTTTATCTAAACGGCACGGGGCTGTCAGTGTGATGCAATATCGCAATGAAGGCTTTTTACCGGAAGCCTTGCTGAATTATCTGGTGCGCTTGGGTTGGTCGCATGGTGATCAAGAGTTGTTTAGTATTGATGAAATGATACAGTTGTTCGAGCTGGATAAAGTCAATGTATCAGCATCGACTTTTAATACTGAAAAGTTGTTGTGGATCAATCATCAATACATCATGAACAGTGATCCAGCACATGTGGCTCATCATCTGAGTTGGCATTTGGGAGAGCGTGGAATTGATCCTGCTACAGGACCCAAATTATCTGACGTTGTCAGAACACAAAGAGAGCGCTGTAAAACCTTGGTCGAAATGGCCGACGACAGCCTTTATTTCTACAGGGACTTTGAAGATTACGATGACAAGGCGGTCAAGAAAAACTTTAAGGCAGGTGTCGATGATATTCTGCAGCACTTATGGCGTCAATTTGATGCTGTAGAAGATTGGCAAGCCGAAGCTTTGCATCAAGTGGTGTTGGATAGTGCTGAACAACTACAATTGAATCTGGGTAAGGTGGCGCAGCCATTAAGAGTCGCTGTTTGTGGTTGTGGCGTTTCACCGGCAATCGATGCCACTTTGTATTTGTTGGGCAAAGAGAAAACCTTGGACAGAATCGCTCGGGCCATAGAGTTTATAAAAAAATCCCTGGACAACTATTGAAAAATCCGTATAATGGGCGGTCTCAACTATGGGGCCATAGCTCAGCTGGGAGAGCGCTTGCATGGCATGCAAGAGGTCAGCGGTTCGATCCCGCTTGGCTCCACCAACTGATATGGTTTTAAAGTCTTAGTCCCCATCGTCTAGTGGCCTAGGACACCGCCCTTTCACGGCGGTAACCGGGGTTCGAACCCCCGTGGGGACGCCAATATTTATGGCGATGATTTTAACAATTTGAAAACTGTCTTAGTCCCCATCGTCTAGTGGCCTAGGACACCGCCCTTTCACGGCGGTAACC
>CAZJYS010000065.1:0-9736 GCA_964550075.1 uncultured Methylomonas sp. | reverse complement strand
ATTGAGCAGCTTCGGTCAAATCGCCGAAATAACAAAAGGTATCTACGCAGGTAATCGCATCATAAGCGTTTCCGGCTTGTGAAAAGAAGGCTGTCAACTCGGCCTCAAACAAGTCATCATAAACTTCTCGGGCGTTGGCTCGTGCTAGCATGTTCGGTGATAAATCAACCCCAACCAGTCGTTTTACGTTCGGACGTATTAGTGCACCGCATAAACCCGTGCCACAACCAGCATCCAACACTTGCCAAGCCTCGGGATCAGGTTTTAGTTGTTGCAAAGCGTTTTGGACTAAAAAGGGCGCTTTATAATCCAGTCGTTTTAAAACTCCGTCGAAAGAAGCAGCAAAACCATCAAATGTCTGTCTTACATACTCGTCGCTGGCTCTGGGCGGAATGTTGGTATGTGTGTATGAGGCATACATGTGCAGCGCAGTTGGATTCTCCGGCTCATGTTTCAGCCATTCCTTAACCACTTCAATACACTCTTCGATATTGCCCATCAGATAGAAGGTTCGACACAAATTTTTGTAAGCATCGGCGTTGAACGGTTGGATGGCTAACGACTTGCGATACATACCGATCGCATCGTGATAGTTTTCCAGCTTACGATAGACATTACCTAAATTTTGATAAAGATAAACATCGTTAGGCTGCATAGCGATAGCCTTGAGTAAATGCTCAATAGCCTCATCGAATTGTTTTAATTCTTTTAATACAATCCCCAGATTGCCGTAAGCCTCAGCAAATTCTGAGTTCAACTCAATGACGCGCCGAAAACAACCCTCAGCCAATTCCGGCTCCCCCCGTTCCAAGTAAATGTTGCCTAAATTATTTTGGGCGTCAATATACTCAGAATCTATATTCAGCGCCTTTTTTATCCATTCCGCACCCTCTTCGCTATAACCTCTCTGATGTCTCAGAAAACCAAAGAAATGCAAGATATTTGGATTGTCCGGCGCAGCTTCCAACAGTTGCCTGTACACTGCCTCGGCTTGTTCAAACTGATTGGATTGATGTAGACGCATAGCCAAATGGAGAGCATCTTCCAGAGTCAGGCGCTGGGAAGTGGCTTCATTCGCATCCGGGTTTTCTAAAGGATTGTTCATGGTTGCTTATCATTAAAAAATAATCTGAGTTTTACTCATCACGCCAGATATTAAGGTTCCAATTAATAACGCATTTAACCCAAAACAGAATTTAGATAAAAGGCACAGTGACGCATACATAAAGTATTGAATAGTTGGTTTTTCATTCCATCAGTAGCAATTATTTCCGCCGAACCGGAGAAATATCATTGCTTACTGAATGTTAATGTTTAACCGCAAGAAAAACAAAAAACCTGGCCATAAACGTGCTTTAGTATTTGGTTAAAAATACCCTATCCCCATTTTCGACTGTAATGGCGGATTACTTCGCGAAACCGCCTTACAGACTTGTTATAAAAATCTGATAATCGGCGATCCAGTGAAATTTCCACTAGGCTTGACTCTTGTGCTCATAAGATCCATGAAATCAGTTGCGATTTGATTGAAATGCCGGGTATACAGTTTAGAACCTCGACTTGAAACGGTGTTGTTCATGATGCTATCCGTGGTAAAACCCCGCTGTCCATAGATTGTGGCGTCAACTGCAACCCCGTTATACTTGGTAGTATCGTATTCATCTGGTAAGCCGATGGTATGACCAAATTCATGCGGCACAGCTTCACTGTCTTTCGCCCCCCATTGCAGCATATTTGGTGTGCCGTGAAAGACGTTGTCACGAACCACGTCCCGTAGTAACGCAACCTTCTTCCACTTCGGCCATGCTACATCGTAACCATCGGCACTTAAAGCAAGGACACCAAGACCCACCATGCGATTCCTTCGTTCAAGAGGTGTTGGAAGATTATCAATTGACGCAATCAGGCCGTCCATGCCGGGAGTTTGCTTGCATTCAACAGTGAACTCTGCATCCGAATGATTCCAGGAAATTTCGACTAAAACACGTCTCGTATGCGTTTTGACCACTCCAGCGATGGTTTCGTTGACCGAGATTGTCACTTTATCACTCCAAATACGCTTGATCGCCCCCTCCCATCGCGTCGCAACCTCAGCTGTAAAGCCCCCACCGCCATCCGTCGCTCCGATCAGAACGTTAACTGTAAGAGCTGTCGACGAAATACTAGTCGACAGATCGTATACTGCGGGCCAAAAATTGACCCCATCCCCATAGGTGACCCCCCCTTGCTCTTGAGTCCATACATGCCTGTAACGCTTGGTGCAAATTGGGGACGCCGCTGCTCTTGCTGCAAATCTGTTGTCAAGCTCGCTCATACCTCGTACTCCTTCAATTAAGCTACCCCATAACTAATAGAGGGGTAGACTCCAATAATTTAAAAAAATGCTTAAGCTTTCTGAATATAGTTTCCAGAATAATCACCTCCTCCGACATCCAATAACAAATTCAAAATATGGCTTTCTGGATAGAGAAATAGTTTACTGGCAGCCATCCAAACTTAAATAAAACTAAATCCAAACTCCCCATCCTTGACATTGACATGCACCCGCTCGATGGGCTTGCCTCCCATCATCCTGATCAAAAACTCTTCACTGATTTTCGGTAGCACGGTATTGGTCAATATCGCATCGATCATGCGTCCGCCGCTTTCCAGTTCCGTACAGCGGCTGGCGATCAGTTTGATGACTTCGTCATCATAGCTGAATGGCACTTTATGGCTTTCGGCAATGCGTTTTTTGATACGGCCCAATTGTAGCTTGGCGATAGCCCCTATCATTTCGTCATTCAACGGATAGTAAGGAATCACCACCAAACGCCCTAATAGCGCAGGAGGGAAGACTTTTAATAAAGGCTCCCGCAAGGCTTTGGCAATGCCTTCCGGCTCGGGCATCAGTTCCGGATCGGCGCACAGGCTCGAGATCATTTCGGTGCCGGCATTGGTGGTCAGCAGAATCAGGGTGTTTTTAAAATCGATGACTCGGCCCTCGCCATCTTCCATCCAGCCCTTGTCGAACACTTGAAAGAAGATTTCGTGGACATCGGGATGGGCTTTTTCGACTTCGTCCAGTAACACTACGCTATAAGGTCTGCGCCGCACCGCTTCGGTCAACACACCGCCTTCGCCGTAACCGACATAGCCGGGAGGCGCACCTTTTAAAGTCGAAACCGTATGTGCTTCTTGGTATTCGCTCATGTTGATAGTGATGACGTTTTGCTCTCCGCCGTAAAGGGTTTCAGCTAAAGCCAGTGCAGTTTCGGTTTTGCCGACGCCGGAAGTACCCGCCAACATAAATACCCCGATCGGTTTATTTGGATTGTCCAATCCGGCGCGGGAGGTTTGAATGCGTTTGGCAATCATCTCCAGCGCATGGCGTTGACCGATGATGCGCTGTTCGAGTAAATCAGCCAGTTTGAGTACAGTTTCAATTTCGTTTTTCACCATGCGGCCAACCGGTATGCCTGTCCAATCCTGTACCACGGCGCCGACCGCTTGTTGGTCGACTGTCGGCAGGATGAGTGGTGACTCGCCTTGAAAATCACGCAATACCGTTTGTAGAGTATTTAACTCTTCTAACAGATTTGCTTTGTCTGCCTGCGGCTCCTCTGTTGCTTGAGATTCAGCAGTGGTCTCGCTAATATTGTCAACTGTTTGGCCTTCTGCTCTGAGTTTGGATCGTAAAGCCAAAATCTTTTCAACCAAGGCCTTTTCAGCTGTCCAGCGTTCTTCAAGTTCCGCCAAACGTGTTTTTTCGGCTTCAAGCTTTTCGGTGGCTTCCTGTTCGCGGCCTGCAACTTCGATACCCACAGTTTTTTCACGGTGGATAATTTCCAATTCGGTATTCAATGCGTCGATACGTTTACGACAATCGTCTACAGTAGGAGGTACCGAATGTTGGCTGATGCCGACCCGCGCGCAAGCGGTATCCAGCAGACTCACCGCCTTGTCGGGCAATTGACGCGCCGGAATGTAGCGATGTGACAGTTTGACCGCCGCTTCAAGCGCTTCATCGAGCACTAGTACCTGATGGTGCTTTTCCTGAACTGAAACCACTCCGCGCAGCATGCGGATAGCTTTTTCCTCGCTAGGTTCCAGTACTTGTACGACCTGAAACCTGCGGGTTAAGGCCGGGTCCTTTTCGATATGTTTTTTGTACTCCGCCCAAGTCGTCGCGGCAACGGTTCTCAATGTGCCGCGCGCCAATGCCGGTTTGAGCAAGTTGGCGGCATCTCCTGTTCCAGCTGCGCCACCGGCACCCACCAGGGTATGGGCTTCGTCGATAAACAGAATAATCGGTTTTGGCGAAGACTGAACTTCTTCGATGACTTGGCGCAAACGGTTTTCGAATTCGCCTTTCATGCTGGCACCTGCTTGTAACAAACCTACATCCAAGGTTCGCAAGCTGACGTCCCGCAAAGACGGTGGCACATCGCCAGCCACGATTTTTAAGGCAAATCCTTCCACTACGGCGGTTTTACCCACCCCAGCTTCACCGGTCAGAATGGGATTGTTCTGGCGGCGGCGCATCAATATGTCGATGATTTGGCGTATTTCTTCATCCCGTCCGACAATTGGATCAATCTTGCCATTGCGCGCTTGTTCGGTCAGATCGACGGTAAATTGTTTGAGTGCTTCTTGTTTACCCATAGCCGCCGGAGACATGGCTCCGCTGGCTTCGCCCGGAGTTGCGCCCGATTGAAAACCATCGGTTGCAGCCAAACCGTCTTCAGGTGAGCCGGTGACAATCTTGGCAAATTCATCAGACAGTGCTTCCGGTTTGATTTTTTCAAACTCTTTGGATATGCCCAGTAGTTCGTTACGCAAGGACTTGGTTTTAAGCAAGCCAACGACCAAGTGACCGCTACGCACCTGGCTTTCGCCAAACATCAAGGTGCCATAAACCCAACCACGCTCTACACTATCTTCAATATGTGGCGAAAAATCCGAAATTGATGTGGAGCCGCGCGGCAAACGATCCAGAAAATCGGTAACGTCTTTAGCTAGGCGCGAAGTATCCAGACCATAGTGTTTGATGATGCGGTGTAAGTCAGAATCTTGTAACTGTAACAATTGATTCAACCAATGCACTAATTCTACATAGGGATTGCCTCTTAACTTACAAAAAACCGTCGCACCTTCGATGGCCTTATAACAGACCCTATTTAATTTCCCAAACAATTTGACTCGGCTGATTTCTGCCATCGTAGTATTCCTTATGTTTAAAAGTTGGTTCGATAGATGATTAAACGGAGCAAGGTTTAAAAAACGGATTCAGTGTCAAATCTCCAGCATCCTGCGAACTGGTTCTTGGCCCTAACCACATACTCCAGCCTAGTCTGGCTTCACCATTCATGCAATTGAGATTTGGCTCTATCGATGTGCCCAACATCAATTCAGTTGGTACATCCTGTTTTTTAAGAATTAGTTTGACATCCCAGACCAATTCGTCACCAATATAATTACGCACCATTGCTGTCAATTGTGACAAGGCTTCAGCCCCGGGTAATAAGGCCAAATATTGGCCTAGTTTTAAAGGACCCAGTATGACTCTGAATTTATGTTGGCAACCCCAGACAAATCCACCCAATAATGCCGATTGCCCCAAGCTGGCCACTTCTGGTGAATAGCCTAGTCGCGTGTGTTCAGATGGCTGGATTTCCATCCACTCGCCGATAAACTCTTCAATCTGCACATCGATAGATAAAACATCGGCAATTATGGCCTTTAGGCCTTCCGGCGACTTGGTTTGCGCGGAAAAATGTCCTGCGTAAAATAGTTTTGCCCGATCAGTCAAGGCATCACGTTTGCGATTTGCTTCGTCGCCAATACCCAACAAGGAACCTACGTAAAAAGCAAATCGGTCTGATTCAGGTCGATCATAGCTGACTGTCGGCCGCGCATTAGCCCAAGCCCGATAAAACAGGCTAATCATTCGGTGATGAAAAATATCGGCAAAACGGGCAAAGGTGTGGTCATGGAAATGCCTGATTCGCTCTCTGGCGAATTCGGTAAGATGAAGGGGCAATGCGCCGTGCGGGCCAAATAAGCCTAGAAAACTCACACTTAAATGCGGAAGGCCTTTTTCATCGAGGGTAAAAGCTGAAAGCGTAGATGCGGGAAATTGTAATTCTGGAGGCTGTCCAAAACGCACCGGATCATCGCTAACCTTGACGCTGGTGCCTAATCGAGGTTGATGCTGATACTGTGACTCAATCAGGCGCAAAGCCTCGAAAAAATCGTAGCCACTGGCATCTTGTAAAAGTCCCTGAGTTAGATGGTGTGCCGAAGCCCTGTTCTCACTGGCCATCTGGCCACCTCACCACGATCAGTTGTACAGATTACCGTTTCGACAAATGAATTGATCGAAACATAACGCGCAAAGAATTGTTCTAAAACCGTACCCAAAAGAAAATATCCGCCACCTTCAAACGCCGATTCATCTAAGGTTAGGCTTATTTCCAGGCCCCGACCAAATACCATCGGACCTTTAGAATCGATTCGTCTGACGACATTTTTTGCATTGATCGATACAACCCCCTCAATTTGTTTTTTAATCGATGCCTCGCGATTGTTAGCGTACAAACTTAATAATTCCCTTAAGGCCGATGCACCTTGTTTGGCATCGGCGTCGACCAAAGACAGATAATTCAGTGACAAATGATTCACCAATCGCCATACGCTTTCTCCATCATAGGCGGCGGGCATGGGGCGGGTAGGGCCGACAATACAGCGGATGGATTTTACCGGCGTACTGATTTGCAAAGTGAAATCGGTATCGCTTAGACCCACCGGCATCACTAAAGGCAGATCGCGATTGGTGCATAAGGCCTCCATGCCCAACTGAATCAGATTTGGCGAGTAAGGAGCTTGCTCGGCATCTACCAGGGAAATATACATCTCGCTACCGATATAACTGGAACGTACCCCAACTCTGCGTTGTTTGGTTGATAAAACGCGTTTTTGGCGACGTATCATATAAAACGCGCTTTCTGATTGGTTCTGATACGCGTTTTTCGAGCCATAAAAAGGCAGAAAAGCTTGCTCGCTTTTTTGTTCGTTACCGTAACCGGCTACTTGGGTGAGACTGAAAACTTCGTAATCCATAGGCCGGGTTCGGTCAATCACCACATGATATTCGGATTGACGATGATCAATATTCAGTCTATCTGTGCGCTTGGGAAATAGGTTGATGGCGGGGACACAAAATAAAGCCAAATTGGCTTTGTCTAAGGCATTAACCAAGTGACTGTCGCTGCGATCGAGCATCACAAATAACTCTAATTCATCCCCATCGTACTGTGAAATTAATGGAGATAAGCCATTCAGCTCGATAAACAAATAACGTTCAGGAAAAGCAAAATATTCCTGCAAAATTCGATAACCGTCGAACGATCTAGGGGTATTTTGCAGCATGGCTTCGTCTTTATCGAAGCCCATGGCCCGCACAAAGCGACGATCACTACCATACAGAACGTTAGGCGTAGATCCTTTGTCGAACTTACAGGCAATGGCTTTGGAGTTTGCAAGAAATTGTTCATACAAGCGATAAGGAATACCACCCGTTCCACGTAAAAACAAGGGCAACTTATCCAGACTCATTTGCTTAAAAGAAATGCCAGCTGTGCTGCGTAAGACAATGCGAATAGCTGCTTTTACGCTACCTGCCTGATTTGGTGTGGACACTCCGCAACTGGAGATGGCCGCTAAAGACGGCAGGTATTCAACATGGCTGATTTCCAATGGCCATAATTGCACCGGTTGGGCCGTTTGATATTCGCAAGCGGTTTGTTCGCCTTTGGCAATTTGACTTCGTAGTGAACTACCTTTGGGAATAGTAAAGCCATTCGCCAAGCTTTCTTCCGTCAAGTCTGTTTTGAATTCAACCACCGCCATCGATGGTGTTCCAGAAAGATAATGCGGATAGACAATCTCTAAAAGATGCTGAGTAAAATTGGGGAACTCGGAATCAACTTTAAGTTGAACACGTGCAGCCATAAAGGCAAAGCCTTCAAATAGTCGCTCCACATAGGGATCGGTGCACTCAAAGGTATCCAGGCCTAAGCGGCTGGCAATTTTGGGAAATTCGCTGGCAAACTCGGCGCCTACTTCACGCACATGTTGCAGTTCACGGTTGTAATATTTAAGTAGGCGAGGGTCCATGGATTAGCCACCCAAGTCTTTGACCGTTACTTCGCCGGTTTCCAAATCAAGGTCGCTACGAATAAATAAATGTACGGGTAACGGTTGAGCCCACAAATCACCTTCTATATTGAAGGACAGTGCCTTGTGGTTCATAAATTGGTCAGCCTTGATGAGTTCTACTTTTAATGAGTTGGCTAGAATTCTCGGTTCAAAATCGGCGATGGCTTGTTTGACTTTGGATTGAATACGTTGTGCGTCCAGATTACTTAACGTCAATCCGGATAAAGTGGGGGTACCGTAATTAAGCACTGAGTGGCTAGCGTCTGGAAATTCAGATAAGTCGACCATACTGTCTAAGGCTGTAGTGTTCAGTAACCAGCTTAGATCACGCAATACGCTTTGTCTCAATTGCCGCAAGGATAAAACCCGTTGTTCGCGGGTTTCTTGGCTATTTTCAGGATGATTATCGGTCAGACGATCCAGCAAAGATGGCTGTAATCTTTCTGAATGTAATAATTCAGCCATTACCCTTGTCCGCTACCAGCATTCAGTTCGATTTTGCGAATATCCATCAACGCATAATCATCGGTATCGGTTGCCAATAGTCTTTGTCCTAAACCTCGTGGAACAGCTGAAGAAAATTCTGTCCATTCGGTTTTGCGTGCCAATTTGATCAGTCCATCATCAGTCAGTTCTGAACCAGGATAGCGAGTTGGAATTAGGCCGCTCGCCTGACCACCATTTAGCCAGGTAAACTCAGCGGGCATCCAGACGACATCGCGCAAATCGGTAGGGGCTTCAAGTTGAATTTTTCGAATTTGCTGAAAAGGAATCCAATAGTAACGACCATTCACTATGGCCTCCAAAATTGGGCCTAAACGGCTATCAGCATCTGAGATCCATTCAAAAGGTGTTTCATCCAGACAGCCTGAGGTTGCCGGAGCCAATTCAAAAGCTTGATTCCGCAAAGCGGTAGCTTCAGCTTCTTGACTTATCGCGTCTAGTCTTAAAGCTTCAACCAATAAGGCCATCCATTGCTGTGGGTCCCCGAAAAACAATGGAGAACGTTTGCCTGCAAAAACGGCCTCACGAAATACTTCACACTGTATGGCTTCACGATAGGTTTGAACCATCAATAAATTGGCATTGTCGAGTTCACCGGCCACATTGAGCTGGTTTAAAGCGCGCTCCCAACGCCCAAGCACCGCGAGTAACTGAAACAGGAAAACCCTCAACTTAGGGTTGGCGGGTTCCTTACGAACCTGCTCTTGCAATCGCTCCAAGGCTTCTTCGGGATTTCCCTGGTGCAGGCTTTGTTCTGGGTGCATATGCTTTCTAGGCTTTGCTAAAAAAATAATTCAAACTTGTATCATGACCAGTTGAAAACCAGTCGAATTTCAAGCCGCTAAAAATGTCCACGTTGTAATGACAATCAACCTCGTGGACATTTCGATAAATGTGAAGTGCACTAGTTAGCTGCAATCGCCTTTATTGGCTTCAATATCCCATTTATAGGTTTTCTTCGCTTCTTCAGCGCCCTTATCATTTTGTTGTACATACTTGAATGCAGCCTTGGCGAAATTCAGTGTCACATTCT
>CAZJYS010000064.1:0-9923 GCA_964550075.1 uncultured Methylomonas sp. | reverse complement strand
AAGAAAACCAGAACGATCAATGTAATCAGGCTATTACGGGTTAATTTGAGCATGGCCGCGGAAATCGGCAGGTTATTTTGATTGGTTTCGACTTCGTACAGCATCAGCAACATCAGCCAGGCTATGGCATCTATGGCACCTGTCAATGTATCGACCAGGGCATAAATCAGCGCATTTAAGGCTAATAACAGCAAAATGGTCAGTTTGAGTTTTGGGTATTGCAGGTTTGGGAAGGGGTTAAATAGAGCCATATTGATGAATAAGTTGTGAATGACGGTTGATTACACTCGGGTAGATGAATTGCCGAAAATCGGTTATCTGGTGTCGCAGTATGTTCAGAGTTGCCGCCTATTTTGATTGACAAATGTTTATTAAGAAAGTTTTGTTTAAATCAATTTGAGATTGGAAGTATAGGTAGCTATTTACCTTCATGCTCAATTGGCATGGCTGGTTTAATCTTCTGTAAGCGGCTAAAATTCGCTTTACCAAATATTCAAAGGATATGCCATGACCAAGCCTGTTACTCCATTACTGGCCGCCGATATATTAATCGAGTTGATTGATGTACCAAATCGGCCATTTGTGTTGATAGAGCGCGCATTTCCCCCTTATGGCTGGGCTGTGCCCGGTGGTTTTGTTGATGTGGGTGAAACAGTGGAACATGCAGCCATTCGCGAAGCCAAGGAGGAAACCGGTTTGGATGTCAGCTTGTTGGCCTTATTAGGTATTTATTCCAATCCGGCCCGTGATTCAAGAAATCATACGGTAACAGCCGTTTACATTGGCGAGGCGCACGGCATGCCGCTGGCGGCGGATGATGCTAAAAATAGCGGTTTGTTCACCTTTGACAATTTACCGGAAAAGTTGGCGTTTGATCATGCCATGGTGTTGTCTGACTATAAACTCTATCTGGAAACCGGACAGCTGGCGCCTTTGCGGGTTTAATCCGTAACCGTTTCGAAGATTATATCTTCGCGTCCTTCAAGGATTCACTGAGAAATAAAGTAGGCGTCTAAATAGGACTACAAGCTTAGGTTTGTACTCCAACACGTCTAAAATTCATTCCTAAAATATCCCGGCTCACTGCATAATAGACCTTGTATTGGTTGATGGCAGATTTATTGCCACTATTCCCACTGGAATAGTCGTTTTTTTGCGCTAGGCTTTAACCGCTTTATGAAAATCCACGGCATTGCGAATTTATCCTTTTAGCTGCGGTGATTCAGAATAATTGAATTTTTCCTCAAATGCATATTTAGAGACAGGCATGTTTGTAATCATTGGTTATGTGATCATTTTGGGCTGCGTATTGGGCGGCTTTATGATGGCGGGCGGTCACCTGGGGGTGCTCTGGCAACCCGTGGAGGTGTTGATTATCGTCGGTGCCGCGTTTGGCTCGTTTTTAGCCAGTAACTCGCTGGCCACCAGTAAGGCGGCGATGGCGGGAGGTACGGGGACTTTAAAAGGCAGTCGTTACACCAAAGACTATTATTTGGAGCTGTTGATGAGTTTTAATGCCTTAAGCCAGAAAGCCCGAAAGGAGGGCTTGCTGTCACTGGAAAAGGTGGTGGATGATCCTGAAAGCAGTTCGATATTCGGTGAAAAAATCGTTCATGATCATCATTTGATGGAATTTATTTGCGATAAATTGCGCTTGATTTTGACCGGTGTGGATGTGAACCAACTGGAAGATATCATGGATGCCGAAATCGAGATTCACCATGAAGAAGGTCATGCGCCTATTAAAGCCGTGCAACGGGTAGGTGATGGCATGCCGGCTTTTGGTATCGTCGCGGCGGTGATGGGGGTAGTGCACACCATGGAGTCAGTGGGTATTCCACCTGCAGAGTTGGGTAAATTGATTGCGGCGGCTCTGGTGGGTACTTTCTTGGGTATTTTGGTGTCTTATGGCTTTATCGGTCCGGTGGCATCGGTGATGGAAGATCGGCTGGAGGAAGAATCCAACGCCTATAAATGCGCCCAAAAAGGTCTTTTAAATTGTGCCAAAGGTACTTCTCCGGCGATGACGGTGGAATTCATGCGGACTGCAATTCCGCACCACATTCGTCCCACTTTTAGTGAGCTGGAAGACCAACTAAAAGCCGGCAAAGGATAATACGCGATGGCCGAACAACCCATAATCATCAAAAAAATCAAAAAGAAAGCCGGACACGGCCATCACGGCGGTGCCTGGAAAATTGCTTATGCCGACTTTGTGACGGCGATGATGGCGTTTTTTTTGTTGATGTGGTTGTTGGGCTCTACCGATGAAGCTACCAAGAAAGGTATTTCGGAATATTTCCAGAACCCGTTTTCGGTCTCCATGAATGGTGGACAGGGTGTGGGTGACCGAACCGCCATTATTCAGGGCGGCGGTTCGGATTTAAGTAACAAGGATGCCGGTCAGGTTCATCAAGGCGAAGATGTACCGCCACCCGAGGCTACCCCGGAAGATATCGAAAAACTGGCCGAAGAACAGGACAAGATCAAGCTGGAAAAACTTCAGGAAAAAATTGAATCCATGCTGGACGCCAATGCCAAACTGTCCGAATATCGCGATCAGATCAAGCTGGAGTCGACACCGGAAGGGCTGAAAATTCAAATCATCGACGCCAAGAACCGGCCCATGTTTAAATTGGCCAGTTCAGGCATCGAGGCGCATGCGCAAATGATTCTGCGCGAACTGGCTCCTGTCATTAACGAATTACCTAATAAGGTGACGATTAATGGGCATACCGATGCTTTGCCGTATCCCAGTAATAAATCCGGCTATTCCAATTGGGAGCTTTCCAGTGACCGGGCCAATGTGGCGCGCCACGAATTGAATATGGGCGGTTTGATGGAAGACAAGGTGTTGCGCGTGGTCGGTTTGGCATCCAGTATTGCCTACAATGTGCAAAACCCCAACGATCCCATGAATCGACGCATCTCGATTATTGTAATGAACAAAAAAACCGAAAATCAGGTTTTGCATGAAGGAGCCAATCAGATTGCGCCCGCTACTCCGGCTACTCCTGAAGAATTGAACGTAGCGCCTTTGCCTGCTGTTTCTCCCAATGTCCAGGAAAATACCAAAATTACGGCACCCGCTCCCGTTCCTGTTGTTGCGCCACATTAATCTTTATTGATTGCTGGTTTAAAGTGATGCCTTTATTCAGGGCTTTGTTGTGCCAGATACTCGCAGTATTCTTGGTTGGTTTGCTGTACTTCCGGTTTTTTCCTGAAGTCGACAGCGGGGCAATTTGGGTTTCAGGGCAAGCTTTAATGGCAGCGATGTTGTCTCGTGCATTGACTCAACCTGCTTGGTGGCAACTCATCCATCTGCTATTTATGCCCGCGGTGTGGATTGCATTGAATGCACATATCCCGTCAGTTGTTTATTTATTGGTTTTTTGTATTTTATTGCTGGTGTTTTGGGGGACGGTTAAAGGCGATGTGCCGCTGTTTTTGTCTTCAACTGAAGTGGCGCAAGCATTAAGTGAACATATCAAAAGCTATCGGCTGAAAAATATGATTGAGCTGGGGGCCGGTGTGGGGAGTGTGGTAGTGCCGTTGGCTCATACTCGACCCGAATTACAGATTACTGCGTTGGAGCTTGCGCCGATACCCTGGCTGATATTGCGCTGGCGTTGCCGACGCTTAGTCAATGTTAAGGTGATACGTGGGAGTTTATGGGAGGCTGATGTAAAGGGTTTTGATCTGGCTTTTGCCTTTTTATCGCCATTGGTGATGGTCAGGTTGGGAGCGAAGCTGAAAGCAGAAATGCCTCAAGGCGGTTGGCTGATTTCTTCTTCGTTTAAGGTGCCGGATTGGCAAGCCAAACAAATTTTACAACTGGACGATCGACCTAAAACTCAGTTATTTTGCTATCGCATATCGCGCTAAATGCCATCATCTACCCAGCTGAATCGGAAGCGGGCAAAAAATGTATTGCTTTCCAGGTGGCTTTTTAAATAAATGCTTCCGCCAGTATTCAAAGCTAATTTCGTATTTATGCTGTATTTTCCGTAAGCCAGAAATACCTGTGGATCTGAAGTATTTCCACCAACCACTATGCCGTGAGTGTCAATTTTACTCCCGACAAAGTTAAATATATTGCAAGTACCAGGGATTATTTCAAGCAAGAATTGCTGCAGTCGGGAAATTTCGTTAGTTTTTTGTTGGCGGATGATAACCAGGGATATTGGATGTTGTTCCTTGTAAATCAGGGCTAAATCGCCCGTCGAACAATCGAGTGTTCGGCTTTCTGCAACAATATATTTAAGACTAGGCGTTTTTAAAATATTGACCGAACTTCCCATGTCTTTGGGTTTGCTAAAGGCCTGAGGAGGTGTTTCAAAAACATTGCGCTGATGCTCTAATGGGACTAATGACAGATTTTTTGCCATTTGCCCCGCTCCCGGTAATTGCGAGCTGAGTTCATTGATTCTGGAAAGTTTATTTAATTCTTTTAAATAACTACAAGCGCTGGCAAAGCCGTGAATCATTCTGGAGCTGGATGGCAAACCGGGAACAATAGAACCGAAAACCTGATGGAAACTGCTCAAAACCAGTGCCAGTTTATTTTGGGTGCTGGGACTAAGCTGGGTTGACAGGCTGCCTAACTGTAATGCATTGCTGATAGGTTGGCTATCTATTGCCATGAAGCCATCCGGTAAAGTCCGGCTGATTTTTTTAACCGGATAAGGCTGCAAGTCTTTGTCCAAATCCCAATAAAAGCCGACATTATGCGTGTCATGATCATCAGTTATGAACAACAAATCTGCTGCTTGATTGGCTAATTGAAAAAGCATGCTGACTTCGTCAGTTGTAAACAGATTCGGACTGAAAATGTTGAACAATAGATTACGCTTGATGACAGAGGCAATGCTGCTTTGGGTCTTGAATTCAGCTATCTTGTTGATTATGGTTTGATTCAAACACGCATTGGCTTTAGCTAGTCGGTATAGCTCAGCCAATTTTTTCCAGAGCGTAGACGAAGGCACTTCATGAAATAAAGCATAACTGCGTAAGCTATAGCCTATCAACTGTGATGCGTAGTAAATACAGATCGAAAGGGTTTGGGCATCCAGCGCTTTATCTTCCGTCATTTGACAGAACAGCAAGGCCAGTTGCCGAGGTAATTGCATGCTTAACTTTCCAACTTTCAGTGCTTTATTCCAATTTCTATTCTCCAATACGGCGCTGTTGGCCAGGTTGTTAGCCAGGTGCAAAGTAATGGGTGTTAGGCTAAACAACAAAGGCAACAGGGTGGCTTGGTTTATCTTTTCAGCTTTGAGTTGTTTCAGTATTTCAGTTAATTGATGAGCAGCCTGTGTATGTGGCAGATCCCCCAGGGTTTCAAGCCAGTCAGTCAAAGCATTTACGGTTAGATCAAATGGGAAAGAAATATTGGTAGCCATCATCATACAATCCTTATCAGTCTTGCCAGTCTAGCCGAATTCGACTGGATTTTGAAAACTTGGATTAGCCTGATCTGAATAACGGCATAATACTGAGCTGGTTCTCACGCTTTAATAATTATGATGACTCGATTGCTGCAGTGGAAATGGGAAATACTGGCGCCATTATTCGGCGTGTTGATGACTTCGGCTTTTGCTCCCTATGATTATCCTTATGCAGCAATCATTGCGCTATTGGGTTTTTTCCGTTTTTGTTTGGTTACCTCAAGGTATAGGGCCTTATGGCGCGGTTATTTGTTTGGTTTGGGTTTGTTTGGTACCGGTATTTGGTGGGTGTATGTCAGTATTCATGACTTTGGTGGCGGCGATTCAATAAGCTCAGCACTGCTGACGTTGTTATTGGTGATGTTATGGTCATTATTTCCCGCCTTGACTGCGTTTTTAATCGCGCCAATTTTGCGGATGACTGGGGTATGGCTGCGGATTTCAGCGATTCCCCTGATCTGGGTGGCGGTGGAGTATTTTCGTGGTTACTGGCTACTGAATGGCTTTCCGTGGCTACAAATTGCCTACAGTCAGCTTGATACGCCGTTATCCGGTTACGCGGCGCTTATCGGTGTATACGGAATGGGATTTCTGTTGGCTGCTTCTGCCATGGCTCTATTTGAAATCTGGCGAAAAAAATTGCCGCTGCAGTACGGGTTAATTTTTGGGGTGCTGATTTGGGGCGGGGGCTTTGGGTTAAAGAACGTAAGTTGGACTGAAGTTGCGGGCCAACCAATCAAAGTCACATTGGTGCAAGGCAATATTGATCAGGCATATAAATGGCAAACAGACCAAATATTAAGCACATTAAAGCTGTACCAACAACTTACTGAACAGCATCTGGATTCGGATGTGATTATTTGGCCGGAAACTGCTATTCCGGCTTTTTTAGAGCAAGTCAAATCCACCTATCTAGAGCCTTTGGCCAAAATCGTTCAGGAGCATGGGGTCGATTTGGTGGTGAGTTTGCCCAGCAATGGTGAAGGTAACAGCTATTACAACAGTGTGATTTCATTAGCGGATATGGACGTGCGATATCACAAAAATCATTTATTGCCATTTGGTGAGTATTTGCCGCTACAGCCATTGTCGGGTTGGGTTCTGGATCAATTGCAAATTCCTTTGGGCGATTTTGCCGCAGGCGATGACATGCAAACTTTGTTGAAAGCGGGTGGCTATGCTTTTGTGACGACGATTTGTTATGAGGATGCGTTTGCTGAATTGGTCAATCGGCAAGTTGAACATGCGGCTTTTTTAGTGAATCTTACCAACGATGCCTGGTTTGGTGATACGGCCGAGCCCCATCAACATATGCAAATCGCCCGGATGCGTGCGCTTGAAACCGGTCGATATTTACTTCGGGCGACTAATACTGGATTAACCGGTTTCGTGGCGCCTAACGGTAAAATCGTCAAACAAGCACCCTTATTTACCACCACAACCCTGACCGATACGATTACGCCCATGCAGGGCTTAACGCCTTATGCAAAATTGGGGGATCGATGGGTTTTTGTAGGTATGCTTGGGCTGGTACTAGCAGCGTATGGATTGATTAAGCTGAAATCCAAGTTTTAAATTAATAGTAATATGCGGACTTTGATTTAACCCTTTTTAAAATTTTCCTATTACCCTTATGCAGCACCTAATCTGGAACATAGACCCTATTTTTATAGATATTGGCTTTTTAAAAATCCGCTGGTACGGCTTGATGTTTGCGTCGGGCTTTGTGGGCAGTTTTTTGACCATGCAGTGGATCTACAATCGTGAAGGCAAGAATATTGAGGAACTCGATACCTTGCTTTGGTATATGGTGATTGCCACTGTCCTAGGTGCCAGACTTGGGCATACCTTGCTATATGATCCGGCTTATTATCTTTCACATCCGCTCAAAATTCTGGCTATCTGGGAAGGTGGTCTGGCGAGTCACGGTGCTACTCTGGGGATTATCCTGGCCCTGTATCTCTACACGCGTAAGTACGGCGACAGTTTTTTCTGGCTACTGGATCGCGTCAGTATTCCCACGGCTTTGGCAGGGGCATTGATACGCATCGGCAATTTTTTCAATTCCGAAATTTTAGGTGTACCAACTCAGGAACCTTGGGCTGTAATTTTTGCGCGTGTCGATCCATTGCCAAGGCATCCGGTACAACTCTATGAGGCGTTTTGTTACTTGGTAATCTATGCTGTTTCCTTGTTGATTTATAAAAAGCAGGGCAACAAACCAGGTTTTGTATTTGGTTGCTTTATCAGCATGTTGTTTACCGTACGTTTCTTTCTGGAATACTTTAAAACTGAGCAGGCTATGTACGATACAGGTGTTGCATTGACCACCGGCCAGCTGCTGAGTATTCCCTTCGTGCTGGTCGGAATCGGCTGTATTCTGTGGTCTTTAAAAAACCGCCAGCCCAACCTAATGCCGTAATCGTTTATAATCACCTGTTTTTTAAAGTCGCCGGGTTAGCCCGGCGTTTTATTTGGGTTTTAGTCCATGCTAGAAATTAATCCGATTAAATACAAAATTGCCGATTTGCGCGAGCGAAGCGCCGGGCTGAAGACGTATCTGGATTTTGATATTAAAAGCGAGCGTTTGGTTGAGGTATTGCGGGAATTGGAAGATCCGGCCATCTGGAATAATCCAGAACAAGCTCAAGCCATGGGTAAAGAGCGTGCCATGCTGGAAGGTATTGTGGTAACCATTACCGATCTGGAACAAGGCCTGAATGATGCCGAAGAATTGTTGCTGATGGCGGTTGAGGAAAACGACGAAGAAACCGTCGCTACAGTAGCCGATGATCTGGAGCAGTTTGAAAAGCAGGTCGCTGGGCTAGAGTTTCAACGCATGTTCAGCGGCAAAATGGACGCCAATAATGCATTTTTGGATATTCAATCCGGTTCCGGTGGCACCGAGGCGCAGGATTGGGCATCGATGATCGAACGCATGTATTTGCGCTGGGGTGAAGCCAAAGGCTTCAAAACCGAATTGATCGAAGAATCGCCAGGTGACGTAGCCGGTATCAAGAGTGCCACGATCAAATTCGAAGGCCCGTATGCTTTTGGCTGGTTACGCACGGAAACTGGCGTGCATCGCTTGGTGCGCAAGTCACCATTCGATTCCGGCAACCGCCGCCATACCTCATTTGCTTCGGTGTTTGTGTCACCGGAAATTGATGACGACATTGAAATCGATATCAACCCAGCCGACTTGCGAATCGACGTCTATCGGGCCAGCGGTGCGGGTGGACAGCACGTCAATAGAACCGAATCGGCGGTGCGGATTACCCACAATCCCAGCGGTATCGTCACTCAATGCCAAAGCGATCGCTCACAACATAAAAATAAAGATACGGCGATGAAGCAATTGAAGGCCAAGCTGTATGAGATGGAAGTTCTTAAACGCAACGAGGGCTTACAAGCGATTGAAGATTCCAAGTCGGATATAGGTTGGGGGAGTCAGATTCGGTCTTACGTATTGGATCAATCCCGCATCAAGGATTTACGCACCAACGTCGAAACCGGCAATACTCAAGCAGTATTGGATGGTGCGTTGGATCAGTTTATTGAGGCGAGTTTGAAGAGCGGGTTGTAGTTCAAGCCTTAGATATTTTTATCAGAAACAACAATTAGGCATTTTCAAGTATAAATAGAATATTAGTTGCTAACTTTAGGTAGTACTTAGCCGGAGATTGTCATGAAAAATTTTGCTCGGATAACTTTTAATCCTGCAGTCATGGGCGGTAAACCTTGTTTACGAGGACTTAGAGTAACAGTTGGCACCATTGTAGGTTTAATAGCCAGCGGCTATTCAGCACAAAATATACTGGAGCTGTATCCTTACTTGGAACTTGAAGATATTACCCAGGCATTGCAATTCGCTGCTTGGCGCGCTGAAGAGATTGAGTTGCCCCTGGTAGCAGCGTGAAAATTTTGCTGGATATGAATCTTTCGCCATCGTGGGCACCAATGCTCAAAGAGGCAGGATTTGATGCTACACACTGGATTGATTTGGGTTCTGTATCTGCGCCTGATAGCGAAATCTTCGATTGGGCAAGGAAACATGGTGCAGTTATATTCACCAATGATCTTGATTTTGGCGCTTTATTAGCTTTAACAGGTGCAGAAGCACCTAGTGTTTTTCAAATTCGAACCCACGATGTCACCCCCAATGTACTTGGCTTGCGGGCAATCGGGTTATTGCGCCGCTTTGAAAAAGAGTTAAATGAAGGGGCTTTGATTGTTGCTGATGAATGGTTAGAACGAGTGCGTCTACTTCCTCTTTCAAAATAGCTACCTATTTCCGTATTCTTCAACTCATTTTTTCAATTAGATATTTTTAAATTAAAAACATTGATTCATAACTAACCAACATGTCAGAACTCGAACACGACGAACAAGAACAGATCAAACAACGCCGCGAAAAACTTAATGCCATTCGCGAAGAAGGCATTGCGTTTCCTACCGATTTTCGCCGCAACGTAG
>CAZJYS010000063.1:0-9988 GCA_964550075.1 uncultured Methylomonas sp. | reverse complement strand
GGATTTTCATTCCCGACCAATTCTTGTATCAGCGCTCTGATTGCCGTGGCAGAACACTCGCCTCCCCCATCTGTACTGACATGACTGGAGAAGAAATATTTAAATTCGATAACTCCCTTGGGAGTATGCATATATTTCTGCGTAGTAACCCGCGAAATGGTTGATTCATGCAAACTCAACTCTTCAGCAATATCCCTTAGCACCATGGCTTTCATCGCGATGGGACCATGTTCGAAAAACTCGCCTTGCTTGTCGACAATGCTTCTAGCCACACGCAATAACGTGTCATTCCGGCTGTGCAAGCTTTTGATAAACCATCGCGCTTCCTGCAGGTGGTTTTTCATACTGGTATTATCCTGACTACTATCCGATCGTTTTATCATGCCCGAATAGAACGGATTAACCCGTAATTTGGGAGCAATATCAGGGTTCAGACTAACTTGCCATTGATCTTTAACTTTGGAAACAAACACATCGGGTACCACATAATCGACATCGCTCTCCTGCAGTTTAGCACCCGGCTTGGGATCTAGACTGCGAATCAGCACCAGCACCCCTTTCAACTGTTCTTCGCTATAGCCCACTCGTTTCATCAAGCGCGCCTGATCACAAGTAGCTAATAACTCCAGATGACGACATACAAACTCCAGCGCATCATCCTTGTAAGGCGTGTCATCCGGCATTTGTTGAAGCTGCAAGCGTAAACAATCCGCCAAATCCAGAGCGGCAACGCCTACTGGATCAAAATTCTGGATCATGTGCAAAACCGCTTGCACTTCGTCAAACTCCAAATCCTCCAGTTGTTCTAACAAGCCCTGATAGATATCCTGCAGGTCACTGGCGACATAACCGTCATCGTTTATGGCATCAATAATCGCCACAGCGATGGCGTAATCCCGCTCAGAAATATGAGTCAGCTCAAGCTGCCAAATCAAATGATCCTGCAAGGTTTGGGTTTTACCGCGAAAAGCTTCAAACTCCGTGTTATCAGCAGAATCGTCACCTGCGGGTAAAGAACTTTCATACATATCATCCCAACTGACATCCACAGGCAGTTCATCAGGCATATCCGTTTGTGAACCTTCACTGGTTACCTGATCCGTGTTTTCAGATTTTTTCTCGCGATATTCCAGCGTTGGCAGATCATCTTCTTCTACCTCCAGCATCATGTTCGATTCCAGAGCTTGCTGAATTTCCTGTTGCAGGTCCAGTGTCGACATTTGCAATAATTTGATCGCCTGCTGCAATTGCGGTGTCATCGTCAGGCTTTGACCGATGCGGAGCTGTAAAGACTGTTTCATAAGCAATGATCTCTATAAGCTAAATTTATCGCCCAAGTAAACCCGACGTACTTCCTCGTTATCGACCAATTCTCGGGACTGACCTTCGGCAATCACTTTGCCGGCATTCAAAATATAGGCCCGATCGCATATTTCCAGAGTCTCTCGCACTTTATGTTCTGTAATCAAGATACCAATCCCTCGCTCTTTCAAATGCGCAATGATTTTTTGCAAATCCAGAACCGAAATAGGATCAACGCCGGCAAACGGTTCATCCAATAGAATAAACTGAGGCTCTGAAGCTAATGCGCGAGCGATTTCAACCCGTCGCCGCTCCCCACCGGACAAACCTAAAGCCATTTGATTGCGCAAATGACTAATCCCCAGTTCACCCAGCAACTCATCAATCATTAATTCGATTTGCCCATCGGTCAGATCGGCCCGAATTTGTAATACAGCCCGTAAGTTATCCGCCACACTCAACTTACGGAACACGGATGCTTCTTGAGCCAAATAACCAACCCCCAATCTGGCTCGCCTGTGCATGGGATGATGCGTAATTCTTTGCTCATCGAGAAAAATTTCACCCGCATCCGCTCTGATCAATCCCACCAACATATAAAAACTGGTGGTTTTACCGGCACCATTCGGCCCCAGTAACCCTACCACTTCCCCGGTATTGACATTAAGGCTAACGCCATCAACCACATTTCGCCGGTTATAACTTTTGAACAATTGTTCTGCAATTAATCTTGCCATTTACGAAGCAGACTTGGGTTTCGGTTTGATGACAGATTTAACCCGCTTGCCGTCAGAACTGGGTTCACCGGCTTTTAACAACGAATTCTTGGTGTCGTACTCAATATATTCACTGGACTGTTTGGCATCACCTTGCCAGACGGAAGCGTTTTTCTTGAAAATCAGCAGATTTTTATCCGGGTAAAATTCATTGATTAATCCTTCGCCATGCATTTCTTCCTTACCTTCAGCTGGCAATTGCTTGAATTTTGAAGGCGTACCGAACGCTTCCAATTTGATGATAGAACCATCTTTCAAATAAACAACCAACTTGTCTGCATCAATTTTAATACTACCCTGGGTGGCAATCACTTTACCCGTGTAGGTACTGATTTGGGCTTTTTCATCATAAACTGCCGTATCTGAATCGATATAAACCGGTTGTTCGGAATCGCTATCCAATGCCCAAACCAAGCTGGAAAAACACCATAACCCCCAACCAAAAACTTTACTTAATTTCATAACGCCCTTTGACATTGGACAATAATTTCAAGTGAATAGGACTTACAAAAGTGACTTGCATACCGGTACCGGAAGTCTGATTAGGTGGGCTGATGATATCGGCCCAAGCTGCAGTTTCAGCATAATTAGTCGACAATTTCACCCTTAAATCCGACGTGGTGATTTTAAGTGCGGATGCATTTTCAGAGGCCTCACGACTGATCACCGTAGCACCATTCAACAGTAAATTATCACCATCAGCCGCCATGACGCCACTCTCCGATACAATCAACCATGGAGCGGCATCAGGATTAAACAAGGTCATTTTTGGCTGCTCCAAATGGATGGAACCATCGGCTTTGAAATGTTGCATTTTATCGGCAATTAATTCACTTTTTGGCAAACCTTGCAGATCCATTTCTTTTTTGTAATAACCTGCACTAAAAAAATCCGGGCTATTTTCAGCCACCTTTATTTCCGCCTGACGCTGTTCGTACAACTGCTGTAACCACCAAGACAGCAAAGCTATCAGCGCCACATAAACATAAAGCTGATAGTTACGCCAAAAACTCATAGGTATGTTTGCAGCATGGCATCAAAAGTGCCCTGGACTTGCATGATCAAATCACACACTTCACGCACCGCACCGAGCCCACCGGGACTCTGAGTACACCAGTCAGCCCGCTGCTTGACTGCAAAATTCGCATCAAACACTGCCACTGCAAAACCTGCTTGCAGCATGATCGGCAAGTCCAGCACGTCATCACCGACATGCGCAACCTGTTCTGGACGTAAGTTCAAGTTTTGTAAAAGCTCGGCAAAGGCTGCACGTTTATTTTCATGACCTTGATAGACATGCTCGACACCCAAGCTTTGCATGCGGATTGCGACCGACTGGGATTTTCGCCCGGAAATCACAGCCACTTCGACGCCGGATTGTTGTAACAATTTAATGCCATGGCCATCCCGAGCATGGAAACATTTATATTCCTTGCCGTGTTCGTCAAAAAATAGCCGCCCGTCCGTCAACACTCCATCCACATCCAGAATCAGCAATTTTAATTGCTTAATTTTATCCAGTTGCTCAGGTTTCAAATCCAACATAAATACCTCAAACAATTCCGGCGCGAAGTAAATCGTGCATATTTAAAGCACCTTGGAGATTTTGATGTTCATCCACAACCAGCAAAGCGTTAATTTTCTTGCTTTCCATGATTTGCATGGCTTCTGCCGCCAAAATTTCAGCCAGAATCGTAGTGCAAGGCTGAGTCATCACTTTGGAAACAGGCGTGATATGCACATCCAGATTTTTTTCCAGCATACGTCTGAGATCGCCATCGGTAAAAATGCCAACCACGCAACCATGGGTATCGACCACCGCAGTCATACCCAGCTTTTTTTCCGTCATTTCCAGCAAGGCCGTACTGACTAACACATCATCCACTACACGGGGCACTTCTGCACCTCTGTGCATAATATCATCGACCTGCAGTAGTAATCGCTTGCCCAAACTGCCACCAGGATGGGATAAGGCAAAATCGTCCCGAGTAAAGCCTTTTTTGTGTAACAAGGAAACCGCCAAGGCATCTCCCATGACCAGTGCCACGGTGGTACTGGCGGTAGGCGCCAAGCCCAATGGGCAGGCTTCTTGTTCAACAGCTACATTGATATGCACATTGGCCAGCTTGGCCAATGCCGACTCAGGATTCCCTGTCATCGCCACCAACGGCACACCCAGCCGCTTAATAATAGGCAAAATCGTCAGGATTTCTTCCGTTTCCCCGGAATTAGATAAAGCCAGCACCACATCCTGGCGAGTAATCATACCGAGATCGCCATGACTGGCTTCACCCGGATGTACAAAAAAAGCCGGAGTGCCGGTACTGGCTAACGTAGCGGCAATTTTACCGGCAATATGACCGGACTTTCCCATTCCGGTAACGACGACTCTACCCTTACAGGCTAAAAACAAGTGGCAGGCTTGAATAAATTGCTCATCGATACGATCAGTTAATTTGGCAACCGCCTGCATTTCGGTTTGAATGACTGCCGTAGCCAATGCCTGAATATCCTGATCACCAGCCAAACTCGTTTCCCCGCTACCATCAAAAAAGGAACCATTATTGCATGTAATGCCTAACCTTTTCACCCCAAGTCATTGACTTATTCTTCTCTACTCATCCAAAATAGTGGGTTTATAAGCAAAAATATTTAGCAAATCCACTAAATGCCCAACAGTGCCAGCTCGAACAGTCATATTGTCAGCGTTAAAAACTTGAGCTTTTCCCGTGGGTCAAGGAAAATTTTTGACGACATCACCCTGACCATCCCACGCGGCAAAATCACTGCGATCATGGGGCCGAGCGGCACCGGAAAAACCACCTTATTAAAACTGATTGGCGGGCAGCTTTTTCCCGATTCTGGTCAAATCCGGGTGGACGGTCAAAATGTTCACCGCCTAAAAACCGGCGAGTTGTACGAGCTGCGAAAACGCATCGGCATGCTGTTTCAAAGTGGCGCCTTGCTGACCGATATGAATGTTTATGACAATGTCGCTTTTCCATTGCGTGAACATACCCATTTGCCTGAATCGATGATACGTAGTCTGGTTTTGATGAAATTGCATGCGGTCGGTTTGCGGGGTGCCAGGGATTTGATGCCAGCTGAATTATCCGGCGGTATGGCCAGACGTGTTGCATTGGCAAGAGCCATTGCGCTCGACCCGATGATGATCATGTATGACGAACCTTTTACCGGTCAAGATCCTATCTCGATGGGGGTTCTGGTGCATTTGATCAAATCATTGAACAACACCTTGGGCCTGACCAGCATCATTGTCTCCCATGATGTGCAAGAAACAGCCGCCATTGCCGATTACATTTACGTGTTATCAGGTGGAAAAATCGTTGGTGAAGGCAGCCCCAAACAATTGGCGGAGTCCGACTCAGCCTGGGTACAACAGTTCATAAACGGCGACGCAGATGGTCCCGTGCACTTTCATTACCCGGCCAACGACTACTTGGACGATTTGTTGACTTCCAGATAACCCAGAATCATCATGATTGAACTTTTACAAAATCTGGGAAAAACCACCCGTCATAGTTTTGCCAAACTAGGTAGAGCCAGTTTTTTTCTGATTCATACGTTGGTCGGGATTAGCGATACCTTAGCCCGTCCGAATTTGTTATTGAAACAGATGTATTCCGTCGGCGTGTTGTCGTTTTTGATTATTCTGATATCGGGCTTGTTTGTTGGCATGGTATTGGGCTTGCAGGGTTTTTACATTCTGTCTGATTTTGGCGCTGAAGAAACTTTGGGCGTCATGGTAGCTGCATCATTGGTGCGTGAGTTGGGTCCGGTTGTTTCCGCATTGTTGTTTGCAGGACGCGCAGGCTCAGCACTTACAGCGGAAATCGGCCTGATGAAAGCCACCGAACAACTTTCGGGCATGGAAATGATGGCGGTAGACCCGATTAAACGCATCATTTCGCCACGTTTTCTAGCCGGCATCATTTCGACACCATTGCTTTCAGCCATTTTCAGTTCAATTGGTGTCATGGGCGGCCATATTGTTGGCGTAGGCATGCTCGGTGTTGACGATGGTGCATTCTGGGCTCAGATGCAAAACACGATCGATTTCAATGAAGATATCGTCAATGGCATCATCAAAAGCATGGTGTTCGGCTTCGTCGTATCTTGGATAGCCCTGTTCGAAGGCTATGACGCGATACCCACCTCGGAAGGCGTCAGTCGCGCCACCACCCGCACGGTAGTTAATTCGGCTTTTTCGATACTAGGACTGGATTTCATTCTAACCGCTCTCATGTTTGGAGACATTTAACATGCAGCATTCCAAAACGCAGGACACACTAGTCGGGCTTTTTGTCGCCATCGGCATTGCCGGTCTATTCTTTATGGCCTTGCAAATCAGTAATCTGGGTTCTTACACCAGCAGTTCCAGTTATTCAGTCACCGCTCATTTTCAAAATTCGGGCGGGCTTAAGGTCAAATCTCCGGTATCGGTTGCCGGGGTTCGAATTGGCCGGGTATCTTCTATCCGTTTGGACCAGGAATCACATGAATCCATCGTGGAAATGCGCATAGAATCTCAATACAACAATTTACCGAGTGATTCCAGCGCCAGCATCTACACCGCAGGATTATTAGGAGAACAATACATCAATATCGATCCAGGTTCTTCTGAAGACTTTTTGCAAAATAAAAGCACCATCGACATCACCAGCTCCGCTATCGTCTTGGAAGAAATGATAGGCAAGTTCATGATGAACAAGGCAGAAGGCAAATAATGGCCAAGCTGAGCCTGATAGAACAATCGCCTGGCTATTTTACCGTGGAAGGCAACTTAAACTTTGCCAGCATTGATAAATACACACTGCAATCGTTTAAATTCCTGAAGGGTATTGAAACCATTTGCTTCGACTTATCCAAGGTTGGAATGACAGATAGCGCAGGATTGGCGTTGATGATCGAATGGATCAAACAAAGCCGGATGATACGTGCGCAACTGCGTTTTAAAAACATCCCCGACCAGCTGATGGCATTGGTCAAATTGAGCGGTTTTGACGAAACCGAATATTACTCCGGCAGTTCATCCAGAGCCGCCCCCAACAATGTAAGCAATATCCATGGATAAATTACTCATCACTGGCGGCGAGCCGCTCAACGGCGAACTCAGAATCTCCGGCGCCAAAAATGCCGCTCTACCTATTTTGGCCGCAACACTACTTTCTGAATACCCGGTCAGCATCGGCAACATTCCGCATTTGCACGATATTACCACCACCCTGGAACTGCTGGGACAAATGGGCATAGGCTTGATGGTCGATGAAAAAATGAACATCGAAATCGATTCCAGCACCATCAACAAATACGAAGCGCCGTATGAATTGGTGAAAACCATGCGGGCTTCGATTTTGGTGCTGGGCCCTTTGCTGGCCCGCTTTGGTGAAGCGCATGTTTCATTGCCCGGTGGTTGCGCCATTGGTACCCGTCCCGTGGACATCCATATCGATTCATTGATTAAAATGGGCGCCGATATTCAGGTTGAAGCGGGCTATATTCACGCCAAAACCAAACGTTTGAAAGGCTGTCGTCTGGTTCTGGACAAAATCACCGTGACAGGCACCGAAAACATCCTGATGGCCGCGACCTTGGCCGAAGGTGTGACCTTGATCGAAAACGCGGCCAAAGAACCCGAGGTTTCCGATCTGGCGCATTTCCTGAATAAGATGGGTGCAAAAATCACCGGTATAGGCACCGACATTCTCACCGTGGAAGGCGTAGAAAGACTTGGCGTACCGGACTTGCATTACGACATTTTGCCTGACCGTATCGAAACCGGCACCTATCTGGTAGCAGGCGCCATCAGCCGGGGCCGGGTCAAATTAAAAAACACCGATCCCAACACGCTGGACGCCGTTCTGGTGAAATTGAGAGAAGCAGGAGCCGAAATCACCACCGGTGACAACTGGATAGAACTGGATATGCATGGCAAACGCCCCAAAGCCGTGAGTGTGCGTACCGCGCCCTACCCGGCATTTCCGACCGATATGCAGGCCCAATTCACCGCATTGAATTCTGTTGCAGAAGGGGTTGGCCTGATTACCGAAACCGTGTTTGAAAACCGCTTCATGCATGTGCAGGAAATGCAACGCATGGCGGCGCAAATCAAACTGGAATCCAACACCGCCATCATCACCGGCATCAACCGCTTAACGGCTGCCCCCGTGATGGCCACCGACTTGCGCGCATCAGCCAGTCTGGTTTTGGCCGGATTGGTCGCGGATGGCGAAACCTTGGTCGACCGGATTTATCACATCGACCGGGGCTACGACCATATCGAAGAAAAATTGACCCAACTTGGCGCCAATATTCGCCGCGTACCCAATTAAGCCATCCCACACCATCATGCTGACTATTGCCGTATCCAAAGGCCGTATATACGAAGAAGCCCTGCCGTTTTTACAACAAGCTGGTATTTCGCCGATCGATGACCCGGATAAAAGCCGTAAACTCATATTGCGCACCACCCGCGACGATGTGCAATTAGTCATCATCCGTGCCACCGATGTCCCGACCTTTGTCGAATACGGCGCTGCAGATTTAGGCATCGCAGGCAAAGATGTCCTGATGGAACACGGCGCAGACAGTTTGTACGAACCCCTGGATCTGGGCATTGCCGGTTGCAGGCTGATGACGGCCGGTCCCGTCAATGCTGCACCAGTGAAAGGCCGTTTACGCGTCGCCACCAAATATGTCAAAACCGCGCAGCGTTATTTTGCCGATTTAGGTATTCAGGCTGAAATCATCAAACTCTACGGCTCCATGGAACTGGCGCCTTTGGTGGGATTGGCGGATTGCATCGTCGATTTGGTGGATACCGGTAACACATTGAAAGCCAATGGCCTGGAGCCCCGCGAACTCATCACCAATATTACCTCGCGATTGGTCGTCAACAAGGCGGCCATGAAAATGAAACACCAAGCCATTCAAGCCTTAATAGACCAATTCGAAACCACCCTAGCCCAACGGTGAACGCATGACTGCGATCAAAATGCTACGTCTGGATAGTTCTGCTACCAATTTTGAGCAGCAATTAAAGCAACGTTTAGCCTGGGATGCCAGCGATGATTTAGACATTCACCAACGGGTTTTGGAAATCATTGCCAATGTCCGCAGCCAAGGTGATGAAGCCTTGATTGATTACACCAACCGTTTTGATCGCACCCAGTTTAAAACCGCCAAGGAGCTGGAACTCAGCAAAGATGCGCTTAAACAAGCCTGGGACAGTTTGCCGGAAGCGCAAGCCCAAGCCCTGCAAACAGCTGCAGAGCGTATCCGCAGCTATGCCGAACATCAAAAACTACAATCCTGGCAATACACCGAAGTCAACGGAAACCTGTTAGGGCAAAAAGTCACGCCACTGGATAAAGCAGGGCTATATGTACCGGGCGGCAAAGCCGCATATCCGTCTTCCGTGTTGATGAACGCTATTCCAGCCAAAGTGGCCGGTGTCGGCGAACTGATCATGGTGGTACCGACTCCGGGCGGCGAAACCAATGCCATGGTTTTGGCTGCGGCCTATATCGCTGGCGTAGATAGAGTCTTCACCATCGGCGGCGCACAAGCCGTGGCCGCGCTGGCTTATGGCACCGAAACCATTCCCGCCGTGGATAAAATCGTCGGCCCCGGCAACATTTACGTCGCCACCGCCAAAAAACTGGTGTTTGGCCAAGTGGGTATCGACATGATTGCAGGCCCGTCGGAAATTTTGATTATCTGTGATGGTGAAACTGATCCCGACTGGATAGCCATGGACTTGTTCTCGCAAGCCGAACACGACGAAAACGCCCAATCGATTTTGATCAGCGACAAGGACGAGTTTCTGGATCAAGTCGAAAACAGTATCAACAGGCTGCTGCCGGAGATGGAACGGGCAGAAATCATTC
>CAZJYS010000062.1:0-10266 GCA_964550075.1 uncultured Methylomonas sp. | reverse complement strand
CAACAGGCAAAAAAAAGCGACCGGTTTGGGTCGCTTAAGGAAGAAGGGTAAAGCAACTCAGCTGCGCATAACAATACTAGAGTTGTTAACATTTTAGCGGTTACACTACAAGTTGAATATGTGACTAATTGTCACACCCAACAGATTGTTGTCATCATACAACGCCAATCAGTCATATAAACCTCATTTGAGGAATTGACCAATCCGCATAAAGAGCTCTCAGGTTATCACTGTGGGCTCAGTGCGGCCTGTACGTTTCTTTACCTCGCAAAGTTGTTCGGCAATGTCCACTAGATCGGCCAACGCGACTTGGGCATCTTGGTCGTGATTTGCAACGTCCCGCTCGTAACGTTCCAGATAAATACGCAAAGTAGCGCCAACCGTGCCTGTGCCAGATAGCCGAAATACAATGCGAGAGCCGTTGGTAAAACCAAGCCGGATGCCTTGTTTGTCGCTGACACTATGATCAACAGGGTCGTTATAGCAAAATTCGTCGGCATACTTGATCGTGTAATCGCCCCAACTTTTACCTGGGAGATTGGGTAGGAGGCTGCGCAGATGTTCGACAATCTCATTGCCAACACTTAAATCCACCGCTTCGTAGTCGTGTCGGCAATAAATGTCGCGCCCGTATTTTTGCCAGTGTTCGTGGACGATGTCTTCGACAGATTGGCGTTTTTTGGCTATCAAATTCAGCCAGAATAGTACCGCCCACAGCCCATCTTTTTCTCGAACATGGTTGGAACCGGAGCCGAAGCTTTCTTCTCCGCACAGTGTGATTTTATCGGCATCCAGCAGGTTGCCGAAAAACTTCCAGCCGGTAGGTGTTTCATAGCAAGGCAGGCTTAATTTATCCGCCACACGATCGACTGCCTGACTGGTGGGCATCGAGCGAGCCACGCCACTGATGCCTTTGGCGTAAGCAGGAATCAATCTGGCATTTGCTGCCATTATGGCCAGACTGTCACTGGGTGTTACAAAGATATTGGCGCCCATGATCATATTGCGGTCGCCATCGCCATCAGATGCGGCGCCCAAAACCGGGGGAGTGCTGCCAAACATGATTTCAGTCAGCTCATGCGCGTGAGCCATGTTGGGGTCGGGATGTCCGCCGCCAAAGTCTTCCAAAGGGACGGCATTGAAAACTGAACCAGGAGCGGCACCTAACACGCCCTCGAAAATGTGTTTGGCGTAAGGGCCGGTAATGGCATGCATGGCGTCGAATTTCAAGCTAATTAAATTGGCACTAATGCTGTTCTTGATCAACTCAAAGTCGAATATTTTCGCCATCAGTTCGGCGTAATCTGCAACAGAGTCGATGATACGGATTTTCAGGCCGTCAATGTCCAATGTGCCAACTACATCCAGATCAACGTCATCCATATCGGCAATTTTGTAACTGCTGATGGTTTTGGTGTTTTCATACAAAGCATCAGTGAATTTTTCAGGAGCAGGCCCGCCATTGCTGACATTATATTTGATGCCGAAATCTTCATCAGGACCACCTGGGTTGTGGCTGGCTGATAACACAATGCCGCCAAAAGCCTGGTATTTGCGGATAATATTTGATGCGGCGGGAGTGGATAATAGCCCGCCTTGGCCAATGATCAATTCGCCGAATCCATTAGCTGCAGCCATTTTGATGATGGTTTGAATAGCTTGACGATTAAAATAACGCCCATCACCACCCAAAACTAGAATTTTTCCCTGAAAATCGTCTAAACTATTGAAAATAGATTGAACAAAGTTTTCCAGATAACGCGGTGTTTGAAAAACTTTGACTTTTTTACGCAGACCGGAAGTGCCCGGTTTTTGATCATCATAGGGTGTTGTGTTGTGGGTTTTAATTTTTATTTGCATGATTTACCCTGATTGCGACAATTTTAAAACCTTAACTTACACCAAAAACCTAATTTTTAACAGACTTGCAGGTAGACAGATTTGGTTATGAAACGGAAAAAGTTGTTTCGCAATTTTTTAATTGGCTTTTGCTTTTTACCCGGTTTATGTGTGGCCGATCCGGATGTTGAATTAGTCATCGATACACATACCAGGAATCTCGAAATCAAAAAAGGCGACGAAACCCTTGAGGTTCTGGAGCATGTCGTTATCGGTCGGAAGGGGGCTGGTACGAAAGAACATCGTGGTGACGACATTACACCCCTAGGCACTTATCGGATAGGCTGGGTTAACGATAAAAGCTCCTTTCGCAAGTTTTTCGGTCTGACTTATCCCAACCTGGATCATGCTGAAAAAGCCTTACAGAAAGGAAAAATTGGTCAAGCGACTTACGAAGCGATTCTTAAAGCTGAGCTCAGTGGGGGAATACCGCCTCAAAATACTCAGCTAGGTGGTCAAATTGGCATCCATGGTTTGGGTAGCGGTAGCTTGAGTGTCCATGAACTTTTTGACTGGACTCACGGCTGTATCGCCTTAACCAATGATCAAATTGACCGATTGAGTCAATACGTTGAAAAAGGTACACTGGTAACCGTGAAATAATGTTGGTAAATTCCCAAAAAATGTTGGAGAATTACCACCGTATGTTCTATTTGTTTTTTAAACCACTATCAAGGGGAAAACCATGATGAAAGCTGTAAAATTATCTGCACTTGTTGCTGTTGCCGCTCTGGCTACCGGTTGCGCTAGCACTTCAGACATCGAAAACCTGCAAGGTCAAATCGACGCTCTGAAACCACAAGTTTCAGCTGCTGCTTCTGATGCTGCTTCTGCAAAAGCTGCTGCTGCTGAAGCTTCTGCAAGAGCTTCTGCTGCTGAAGCTGCTGCAAACCGTGCTGCTGAATATGCTCAAGATACCAACAGCAAATTGGATCGTTTGTTCAAAAAATCACAACACAAATAAGCAATACTGCTGTTGTTGATTTCCAAGCCCGTGTGTCGAAAGGCACACGGGCTTTTTAATGTCTTCTAGTTAGGCATGGCCGGAGCCGGAGTGCCGCTGGGGCGCTCGTAGATTGCGACAGGAATCCCTGTTGATTTTTCTAAAGCCATTTTGAGAGCAGCACCTTTGATGATAGGCATCTGTCCACCGTTGGCTTGTTCAATTAAATTTAATGCCGTATGCAGACGTTGTTCATAGGTGGCAGGCATTTCTTCTAATTCAGGATAAGTCTCCAGATACAGGGTATCGTGATGCCAACCCACTTTGATGGCCTGGTTAACAATATTGACCGGAGTTCCCACTTTAACCGTAGGGAAAAACTGTTCAATATCGCTGGGATAAAAGCGCATGCATCCGTGACTGACCCGCATGCCTATGCCATTGGTTTTTTGGGTGCTATGCATCAAATAGCCTGGTATGCCCAATCGAAAGGCAAACAGCCCCAAGGGATTATCCGGTCCGGGTGGGTAATAGGGATCGAGCACATCGCCATCGGCTAAATGTTCCGCAATAATAGAGGGAGGCGGCGTCCAGGAGGGGTTTTCCATTTTGCCGGCAATAGTTGTTTTGCCCAGAGGAGTTTTCCAGTTATTTTCTCGACCAATCCCAATCGCATAGGTCACCACTTGGCTGTTATTGGGGTAATAATAAACCCGCATTTCCGGCAGATTAACCACGATGCCTTGGCGCGGGGCATTGGGCAAAATATAGCTCGAAGGAATGAGTACTTGGGTTCCCGCTTTGGGAAGCCAGCGATCTACGGTAGGATTAGCCAATACAATCTGGTCCTGGCCTAAACGATGTTCCACAGCAATATCAATCAGCGTATCTTCTTGTTTGGCGGTTACATATTTTGCTTGATGCGGCGGATTCCCGATCAGGCTGTCTCCGGGGCGATCAGGAGCGGCTAAGGTTAACGCCAGTGCCTGATTGACGGAGGTAAAAGCCAACAGACTCAGTAACAGTAGGTGTTTCATCAGGCATTGCCCTCATGATTGAATAATTCGATAAGACGTGGAAAAAACTGGGAAAGTTCTGCGCTCATAATTGAAAAATCAGCGTCAAACTGTTCGGCTTCATTGTCTGCTTCGGTGTCGGCAGCTTGTTCCTGGATCAAATCCAGAAATTTGAGACGTTTGACGGACAGGTTTTCATCCAAAACAAAAGAAAGTCTCTCAGCCCAGCTAATGGCCAGCTTAATCACTTGCTTGCCGCTATCCAGATGGTTTTTGATCTCTGGTAATGCCAAATCATGGCGTTTACAGCGAATAATACCGCCTTCTTCCTCAGGCGAACGCAATTCGCATTCATCTTCTATGACAATGTCGTTCGGTTCGTTATGTTGAAGCAGCCATTCTGTCATGGTGCTCGCAGGTTTGAGAGAGGCTCCAATCGGCACAACGGGAAGAGAACCCAAACATTTGCGCAATTGGCTCAATAAATCTTCAGCTTTTTTCGGGGATGCTGCGTCCACGACCAGCCAGCCGCCTTGGCTATCGATATAGGCGTAAGTTTTGCGGGAAAAGGCAAAAGCTCTGGGCAGCAATTCAAAAATCAGTTCGTCCTTGATGCGGGTACGTTCTTTTCCTGGGAGCTTGCGCGCTTCCCGTTCTTCGATTTCGCTAATTCTTTCTTGAAGCATTTCATTGATGACGGGCGCAGGAATGACTTTTTCCTCTTTTTTGGCGCAAATCATCATAAAGCCATTATTGGCGTGTACCAGGCTATCACTGGTTTTGCCCATTGGAGAGGTCCAGCCAAAGCTGAATTCATCCTGACTGCCACAAGGACGAAAAGGCTGCTGTTGCAGCTTTTGCTCCAAAATTTCGGAGCTTAAGTTGAAAGGTTCGGTAAAACGATAAATCGCTAGGTTTTTAAACCACATGGGCCAACTCTGAAAAAATGCTAATTATCGCAAATTTATCGAGAGCTTAGAACCTCGGTGGTTAAAATCTGTTGGCGCTAAGGCTGCAATAGGTCTGTGAAAACTTGTCGGAAGACGTGTTGAAAGCCTTCCGAAAACGCTTTGTGTTATTAGGGATTAGCTGACGACATTAAGATTTGGGTCTTCATATAAGCGAACTTTTTTCCAGTTGGCAAATTTGCTGTCGTCGAAAAAAGCATCATGGTCGATGGCGTGTTCATAGCAGCTGCGGAATAATCGAGCTGTACGAAACGCATGCAATTCATCATCCGCTGTGACCGTTTCTACATTGCCGACCTGAAATGTTTTATTCCGTGATTTGCCGTCATGCACCCAAAACACGGTGTAGCACAAATAGCTTTTGTCTTTGCGATGATCGAATTTGATGGTTTTGGATACCCCGGTCACACCGGTCGTGGTTTTGTTTTTAGGTGGTTTTAAAAATCGGGTTCTGCTGCCTTTGAGTACTACCAGCATTTGATCACGCCACGTGATAGCGGCTTTTAGCGATTTGGTTTTGCTGCCCCAAAGTTTATGTGAGAAATAACGACTACTTTCTTTACCGCGCCTAACAATGCGCACTTGGAAACCGAAGGAATCCGGTTCAGTAACATGTTTAACTTTTGTCATAAATATTCACCTAAAAATGCAATAGATGCCTACATTTTATCCCCGATTATGACCGCCATTATCCATAAGCAATGTAAGCGTTGACCTACAAATTAACGCTAATTTGTCAGTTGCGCAAGTAAAATTTTCTAGAGCCTGTAACATTCTGCCAATGCTTAAAATTTTTAATGAGTCACTGCTTAAAGTGTTGCTCGATGCTAAGTGTTGCTTAAGCCGTTATCGATAAGCTCAAGCCGAAAATTAACACTAGGCATGAGCCAAGAGGCATTTATGAAGTCGTTACAAATGATAATTTCAAGCTTGATTTTTTTATCGGCTTTGTCTGGATGCGCGTCTACGTCTTATCAGCGAAGCTATGTGGGATATAGTGCAACGTATAGTGAACCGGGTTATTACGATGTTCCGGTTGAATCGTATTATCAACCGACACCGGTTATTTACTACGAGCAAACCTATATGCCTGCTCGCCGCTCGCATCACCATGATGATCATTACCATGAGCGTAAGGCTGGACGAGATGGATATGGATCACCGGGGCGTCGTGAGAGAAGGGAATATTCCGGTTGGAGAAGTCTCAATAATTTTAATGATGTCCCTGTGAGGGGGAACGAATCAAAATGGAGAGGGAATGACAATGAAAACGGGAAAGGAAATCGCCAGTCCAGAAATCAAGAGGATGCTATAGCGCGCGTTTCCAGGCATGGTTTTTATCCGGTTCCACGGAGTCACAGAGGTGAAGCGGATAAGGCATCAAATCCTTCTGAGCCTAAAGCAGGCAATGAGCGTCGAAGACATGAACGACATTGAGCTGATGTGTAGTCATTATTCAAGTTGGAAAACTGAGGCGATTTTTTTTTAAGTCAAACGGAGGAACTGGATAGTAAACAACCTTGTGCTATCCAGTTTTTAAAATCATCGAATAAGCAGCATTCAAATTCACATTAAAGAAGTTTATCCCTTACAATACGACGAATTTTCGGATCAGTTTTAACGACTGCGTTATGCTTTTAATTAACAGCAATGAGGGTGCTTTGCGGAACGACAATACGGCGTTATTTGGTGCATCGAGGATCAGCCCAGCGCTAATTGCCTATCGAATATGGACGGCTTTGCAAGGCGAAGAGCGCCCAAGTCATATGCTTTGGTTATCAGCCATTCTGGTTGGGTTGTTACATATCTGGCTTTTGACACTGCTGCAAAAGCCGGTTGAAAGTTTAACAGAAGCCAAACCGTTGCAAATGGAAGTGTCTATGGTGACGATTTCGACACCGAAACCTGTAGTGGAAGCACCTAAACCCTTGCCACCTCCGCCCGCACCACCCAAAATCAACAAGCCTAAACCGGTGATTAAAAAGCCGGTACCAGTGGTTCAAAAAGCCCCTCCTCCCAAGGTACAGGAAGCTCCTGATTTTGCGCCATTTGAGCCGTTTAAACCTGCGCCGCCCCAGCAGACAACATCAGCAGCAACTAGCCAAAGTGCTTCGTCAAGCGTCAACACGACTAGCCAGACGACTAGTGAAGCCCCCACCTTCACCGAAGCCAACTTTAAAGCGAATTATGCTCACAATCCCAAGCCGGATTATCCGGATATTGCCAAAAGTCGCGGTTGGCAGGGAAAAGTTTTACTGCGTGTTAAGGTTTCAGCTCAAGGCTTAAGCGATGAGGTTACGGTGGAAAAATCCAGTGGTCGAGAAATTCTTGATGATTCAGCCATCGAAGCTGTAAAAAAATGGCGGTTCATTCCTGCCAAGCGTGGTGATACCCCTGTAGCCAGCTCGGTGATAGTGCCCATCGATTTTAAGTTGCGCTAATTAAAACATTAATTTAGGAGATTTTAATGCCTTTTCATTTTGCACCTGCCCTCGTCATTGATGGCACTTTGTACACGCTACTGGCGTTTTCGCTGGTTACGTGGACATTGGTATTTTTCAAGATCTGGCAGTTTGCCAAAAACAATTATTACAACAAACGTTACAGCGTGGCTTTTTGGAATGCATCTGATTTAAAGGCGGCCGAACAATTGCCTGTCGAGCAGCGTCGCGGGCCAAAATCAAGAATCGCAGCGTGCGGTTTTGCCTGGTTGGCGGAATTGAATGACCCAGTGACAGCTTCCAGCCTGAGATTTCGTGGATCGCCACAGGAATTGCTGGAGCAAGCCTTACGCAAACAGACTCAGCTTGAGCAAAGCAGAATGGAAAGCGGTTTGACCATGCTGGCCAGTATTGGAAGTACAGCGCCGTTTGTGGGTTTGTTTGGTACCGTGGTGGGCATCATGAATGCGATGCAGGACATCAGTAAAAGCGGCTCGGCCAGCCTGGACGTGGTCGCCGGCCCAATCGGCGATGCATTAATTGCCACGGCATTCGGTATTGCGGTTGCTGTGCCTGCAGTATTGGCTTACAACTTTTTTCTACGCCGCGCCAAACACAGTCGAGCTTCGCTCGAACACTTTGTCGACGGCTTTTTACACATCGCCTTTGGCGACAACACTACGAAGGAGTAGGAGTAACTCGATGGGATTTAAAACACAATCAGACGAAGGCGAAGCGGTTAGCGAGATTAACGTCACGCCACTGGTGGATGTTATGTTGGTGTTAGTGATTATTTTGTTGGTCACTGCGCCTTTGCTAACTCAATCAGTGAACGTGGCGCTCCCCAAAACGACTTCAACCACCCCGGATACCCAGAAGCAGCCTATGCAATTGGGTATCGATGCTCAGGGTGGCGTGACTCTCAACAAATCCCCCATTGCTGATTTGGCTGCTCTGGAAACAAGGCTGCAAGCGGAATTGGTAGCTAACCCGGATTTGACCGTGCATGTTTATGCTGATCAGGCGGTCAATTATGGCAAAGTAGCTGGCGTTATGGCTACTGTGCAGCATGCTGGTATCAGCAAGCTGGCTTTTGTCACCATCGAACAATAAGCTGGCTAAATGTAGTCGGCAAATCCACGGAAAAACCGTTAGGTTGCCGACTCGGCTTTCTGAAATTGAATAAATTAAAATAGCTCGACTGAAGCTTCGGCATCCGAATCATCCGAATCTATCTTAGGTGCGGATTGGGAAACTGAATTGATTAAAAGTCCCTGCATACCATCGATTCATTTTTGAATCGGTGTATTTCCTCCTGATTAAAAGCGCCGAAGATATAGATTAGCAACCAAATATAGCTGTATCCATTTTTCAGTTTGCTGGATGGAGGCGGCTTAGGAGCCTCAAATATTCGTGCGGCTTCTTTTGTTTAAGAGGGGTCTTACATCAAATATCGCAACGATCAGCAAATAAACCAGTAATCCGAGTGTGCCACTAATCCAGACACTCCAATGCAGGTTTTCCTGTAAATAGTGATGGGTAAAATACAAGCCTAGGCCAAGCAATAGGTAACTAGAAATCTTGCCTAGGGGATATGACACGGGATAATAGCGTTGCCCCAACGCCCAGGACAGACAGGTCATCAAAAAATAACAGACCAAGGTCGCCCAGGCAGATCCGACGTAACCCCATTGTGGAATCCACAAAATATTCAATGCAATGGTTACTAGGGCGCCCATTATTGATACCCAGGCACCAAGACCTGTTCTATCGCTGAGTTTGTACCAGATGGATAGATTCACGTAGATCCCTAAAAAAAGGTTGGCCATTAGTAAAATGGGTACCACTCTCAGTCCGACACGGAACTCTTCACCAATAAAATATTTGAATAGATCGATGTACAGCGTCACCAGCAAAAAAATGAATACACCGGCGATTACAAAATATTGCATGACCAACGCATAGGCCCGCTTGGCATCAGCGCGGCCCGAGTAGGAAAAAAAGAACGGTTCGCCGGCATATCGAAATGCCTGCACAAACAAACTCATCAAAATGGAAAGCTTGTAACAAGCACCGTAAATGCCCAGCATCTGCAAGTTGGTGGATAAATCATAGGGCAGCATGATTTTTAAAATCGCTCGGTCCAGCATTTCGTTGATCATGCCGGCAAATCCGATAACTACCATGGGTAAAGAGTAGCGACATAGGGGTAGCAATAAACCGGGGTTCAAGCTCAAGGGTATTGCTTTAAATTGTGGTACCAGTAATAGCCATTTGCAGGCGCTGGCAATTAGGTTGGACAAAAAGATGTACCCAACTCCCAGTTGAGGATCGTAAAAATTTATCAGGGGCGAAGTAGGCCATAGTGTGAGTAATTTGGGACACAGCAACAGAAAAAACAGATTCAGGCCGATGGTGATAAATATCTCTGTCATGCGGATTCCGGCAAATCGCCAAGCCCGGTTTTCGGCCCGCAAGCGAGCGAACGGGAGTGCAGTCATTGCATCAATCGCCAAAATGCAGGTAAACCAAAGCAGATATTCCGGATGTTCTGGATAACGAAGCAGCGACGCTAAAGGCTGTTGCCAAAAAAATACACAGCCTACGAAAAGCAAATTCATGATCACTATAAAGCTCAGGCTGTTGTTGTAAACCTTATCGCTCGAATATTGTGGGTTTTGCCGGAAGCGGAAATAGCCGGTTTCCAAGCCGAAGATCAATAACACTGCAAAAAACCCCGCATAGGCATAAAACTCGGATACCACGCCATATTCAATTGCACTGAAGGTATAGGTATAGAGTGGCACCAGCAAATAATTCAAGAAACGCCCAAGAATACTGCTTAGGCCGTATATGGCTGTTTGGGAAATGAGTCGGCGGATTGGATTCAAGCAGATAATCCTGTTGGGTATCGGTAACAGGCTATCTGTACCGGTTAAGAAAATGCTTATTTTAATCTGATTTGACTTGATGCTTCTGCGCAATTCCAGAGAGAAAGG
>CAZJYS010000061.1:0-10302 GCA_964550075.1 uncultured Methylomonas sp. | reverse complement strand
CCCATACCATGATCGATAAAAAAACGTCGACCGATTTGAGCGCCGGGATGAATTTCAATACCGGTTAGCCAGCGACCGAGAAATGAAGTGTAGCGAGCAGCCCAATTCAAGTTGTGTTGCCATAGCCAGTGGCTGAAACGATGAATTAAAACAGCATGAAATCCGGGATAGGTGCTGATGACTTCAAATACTGATTGTGCGGCAGGATCCCGAGCAAATATGCACTGAATATCTTCTTTGATTTGCTTGAACATGCCGGTTATTTCAGATTATGGTTTTGGGAAAAGCGCAAGATGCCTCGCAGAATATCCAGCTCCTTGGTATCAAGCTGGATACGATTAAAAATCCGGCGTAACCGGCGCATGATGGATTTTGATCGCTCGGGTTGCAAAAAGCCTATATCCGCGATGGTTTGCTGTAGATGTAGATAAAACCCTTCCATTTGTTCAGCCGTGGCAAGAGGGGCTTCTCCCTGGTCACCAATGCTGCTGATTTGCTGCTGGCCACTGGCTACAAACAGTTCGTAACTCACGACTTGAACAGCTGCGGCCAGGTTAAGAGAGCTGTATCCAGGGTTACAGGGAATGCGAAGTAGATAATGGCATAAATCCAGTTCATGATTTGTTAAGCCTGAATTTTCCCTGCCAAATACCAGGGCGATATTCTGAGTTATCTCAGCATGAACCCATTTTTCAGCGCATTCTCTGGCGGTGAAGGCAGGCCAACTAATCGTTCGATCTCTTGCGCTGGCTCCTGCTACTAGCTGACAATCGGCAATGGCTTCCGGTAAAGAGGCATAAACAGTTGCACTTCTTAATAAATCGTCAGCACCGGAAGCGCGGGCTGTGGCATCAGCATGCGGAAACAGCTTGGGATTAACCAGTCTTAATTCCGTCATGCCCATGTTCTTCATGGCTCGGGCGACTGCGCCAATGTTGCCGGGATGCGAGGTTTCCACTAGGACGACTTTAAAATTAGATAACAAAGACGGTTCCTGAGGGCTAAAAAACCGGCGATTTTAACAAAAGATTTGCTATCCTATTACAGTTTTCTAACTGCTCATTATCAATTCGATCTATGCATCCCATGCTAAATATAGCCGTGCGCGCAGCCCGTAGCGCCGGTGACCTGATTTTACGTTCCTCGCAAAATATCGAGAAACTCACCATAGACCAAAAAAGCCGTAATGATTATGCGTCCGAAGTAGATCGTATGGCTGAACAAGAGATTATCAAAGCAATACGTGCAGCTTATCCAGATCATGCCATTCTTGCAGAAGAGAGTGGTGAACATCAGGGTAACGATTATGTTTGGGTCATCGATCCGTTAGATGGCACTACCAATTTTTTACACGGTTTCCCCCAATATGCTGTTTCGATTGCTTTAAAGCACAAAAATAAATTGGAAGTTGGGGTGATTTACGATCCGGTCAGGGATGAGCTTTTTACAGCTGAGCGCGGGGGCGGGGCGATGCTGAATAATCGTCGCATCCGTGTAACCAAGCAAAACAGCATGCGTGGCGCATTGATTGGAACGGGTTTCCCGTTTAAAACCATGGAACATATTGAACCTTATCTGGGCATGTTTCGTAGTATTGCCGCCGATACCGCCGGCATTCGTCGTGCAGGTGCTGCCGCTTTGGATATGGCTTATGTTGCTTGTGGGCGACTGGATGCTTATTGGGAAATTGGGGTCAAGGAATGGGATATCGCAGCGGGTGTGTTGCTAGTGCAGGAAGCAGGGGGAGTGGCTACTGATTTTTCTTTTAACGATAAATACTTGCAATCCGGCAATATCATCGTTGGCAATCCTCGCATGCATCAGTTGATGTATCACGCCATAGAACCGCATGTTTCTGAAAAACTGAAATAAATCATCAAGCTGCGCTAGACTTGAAATTGTTAACAACACGCCTTTTATTTTATACTTGGCGGCTAATCAAAATTTAAGAGGCTATCATGGAAAAACCTTTCATCTTACACATGCTGACTACAGCTAAAAACTTGAGTCCATTCGACGTCAATATGGCGGTAGATGCAGGCTGGATTTCTGCAATTCCTTACATTAACGTCGAGCCAAGCGAAGTAAGAGGATTAGTTCAAGACGCCATTTTTTCACGTAGCCCCAAAGGTTTGTTGCGTACTGCGATTTTTATTGGTGGCCGCGAAACCAAGCAAGCCATGGATATGCTGAAAACGGCTAAAAACTCGATGGTGCCACCTTTTGAAGTTTCGGTGTTTGCTGACCCAAGTGGTGCATTTACTACTGCAGCGGGTATGGTGGCCGCGGTTGAAAAAGAACTGGCCGAACAATTTGACACCACCCTAGAAGGTAAAAACATTTTGGCACTTGGTGGGACAGGACCTGTCGGTCAGGCGGCTGCCGTGATCGCTGCTCAAGCCGGTGCTAATGTCAGAATTATTGGTAGACAACTGGATAAAGCCCAGCGTGCGGCCGAGCTTTGCAGTGAAGAATTCGGTGATGGCAAGATTACTATCCTGGCCGGAGCTGACTCTGACAAGGCTGAATACATGCAAACTGCTGATATCGTATTTGCAACCGGTGCAGCCGGTATTGAGCTCTTAAGTGCTGATCTGATTGCTGCTGCTCCGCAATTAAAAGTAGCTGCCGATGTCAATGCAGTCCCGCCTGCCGGAATTGCCGGATTGGATGCATTTGATAATGGCAAGCCTTTGGCTGATTCCAAATGCGGTGCAGTCGGTATTGGGGCGCTGGCTATTGGTAATATTAAATATCAGGCCCAAAGTCGTTTATTGAAAAGAATGCTGGAAAGTGATCGACCTCTATTTTTACACTTTGAACATGCTTTTGATGTGGCGCGTGAATTTATTAAATCGACTAATTAAGTTACCCTGTTAGTTCACCAGTTACCCAGGTAAATCCAATGTCAAAACGCAGCATACTTCATATGTTCGACCCGATGCCGAACAATAGTCCATTCGATATTAATATGGCATTGGACGCCGGTTTTGACGTATTGATGCCGTATTCCAATGTCAAACTGGAAAGTATTCAAAATTTGACGCAAGATGCGATTTTTTCCCGCAGCCCATCGGGCATAAAAAAAACCGCGCTGTTCATCGGTGGACGTGATATTGGTTTGGCTATAGACATGCTGGAAGCCACTAAACCCGCCATGGTGCCACCATTTGAGGTTTCGGTATTTGCTGATCCAAGTGGGGCATACACCACGGCTGCCGCTTTGGTGGCTTGCGTGGAAAAAGCTTTGCTGCAAGTTCATGGCAAAGCTTTGAAAGATTGTAAGGCGCTAGTTTTTGGTGGTACTGGCCCTGTCGGTATTGCCACTGGAATCATTGTTTCTCTGCAAGGTGCTAAAACGGCTTTAGTGGATCACTTGTCTGTGGATACTGCCAACGACGCGGCTAAACAGTACAATCGACGTTTTGGTGCCAATATGACGGGGGCTGTGGCTAGAACGGATGCAGAAAAATCATCGCTGATTGAAGATGCTGATCTGATTTTTTGTACCGCAAAAGCAGGTATCAGGGTTTTAAGTGCTACAGTTTTAAGCAATGCTCGGCAGCTTAAAGTAGCGGGGGATGTCAACGCGGTGCCTCCCGCCGGTATAGAAGGTGTTGCAACTAAGGATATGGCCGCTCCCCTGGTATATGCCAATCAATCATTAAATGCCGTTGGTGTTGGTGCGTTAGCGGTAGGCGATGTCAAATACAAGTTGCAACAAGAACTATTAAAATCTTTGCTTGAAACCGAGAAACCGATATTTATCGATTTCAGGGCTGCATTTGAAAAGGCTCGCAGTTTGGTTTAAAAAGTAATTGTCTTCATTTCTCAACTGGCGCTGAAGTAATCATGTTTCAGCGCCAGGCGTGTCAGTTCTACATCATTTTTGATTTTTAGTTTTGCATACAGGCGATACCGGTAAGTGTTCACGGTTTTGTCGCTAAGGCTCATGGCAACAGCAATTTCCTGAATACTCTTTCCTGCCAATATCATCTGGGTCACTTCTGCTTCACGTCGGGATAACCGAACAAATGGAGAGTTTTCCTCTGTTTTGATGGATTCAAAAACCAGATTATTGGCCACTTCATTACATAAATAGCGTTTCCCGGACATGACTGTTCGGATGGCAAGAACCATTTCGTTTACCGGTGATGCTTTGGAGACAAACCCTGCTACGCCCAGCTTTAATAACTGCTGGGGTATGGGGCCGCCATTGTGAACTGATAATCCAATGATCTTGACTTGTGGAAAACTCTGCAGGGTACGTCTGCAGGCTTCAAAGCCCCCCATACCCGGCATATTCACATCCATTAATACGACATCGGGTGGTTCAATTTCGATGGTTTGTAATGCCTTTTCACCGCAGTCGCAAACGGCAACCACCTGGATATCTTCGACCGCATTCAATAACGCCTCGATACCACTCCTAACCAACTCATGATCGTCTACCAATAAAACCTTAATCATAATTTTCCATAATTCGCGCGAGTATTAAGTGAGTTTCCCAAATTTTTTACGTTTAAGCAAACCGTCTGCGCATCAACGCAAATATTTTCCATGAAAATATAACCTTAAATTCGCAGCTTGCAGGTAAAACGGTAAAATGCTGGTTTATTGACTAAATATTTATTTGAAGATGCGCACATCACAATTTCCTCTGAGTACTGTAAAAGAAACACCCGCTGATGCCGAGATTATCAGTCACAAATTGATGATTAGAGCGGGTTTGATTCGAAAAATTGCCGCAGGAATCTACACCTGGTTGCCTTTAGGCTTACGTGTTTTGCGTAAGGTTGAACAAATTACCCGGGAGGAGATGGAAAAAGCAGGTGGGTTGGAAGTGTTGATGCCCGCTTTGCAGCCCGCCGAATTATGGCAAGAAACCGGGCGATGGGAGAAATATGGCCCAGAGCTGGCACGCATGAAAGATAGGCATGACCGCGATTTCTGCCTGGGCCCTACTCACGAAGAAATTATTACCGATTTGGCTCGAAACGAGTTGAAAAGTTACAAACAGCTACCTATTACTTATTATCAAATCCAGACGAAATTTCGTGATGAAATACGCCCACGTTTTGGGGTGATGCGGTCGCGCGAGTTTGTGATGAAAGATGCTTATTCCTTTCACTTGGATCAAGAATCGCTGCAGCAAACCTATGATTTGATGTATCAGACTTATACCAATATTTTTAATCGCTTTGGTTTGAAATTTCGCGCGGTGATTGCTGATTCAGGTTCCATAGGTGGCGCGGTGTCCCACGAATTCCATGTGTTGGCTGATTCAGGAGAAGATGCGATTGCTTTCTCCAATGCCAGTGATTATGCCGCCAACGTTGAAAAAGCCGAGGCCTTGATGCCTCAGATGTCGCGTCCTCAACCCAGCCAAACCATGGCGTTGATTGATACACCTAGCCAACACAGTATTGAAGAAGTTAGTCAGTTTTTTAAAGTGCCTGCTGATCAGTGTCTGAAAACCTTGATTGTCCGGGGTGAAAATGACACGCTGGTGGCTTTGTTGTTGCGTGGAGATCACGAACTCAACCCCATCAAAGCCGAAAAAGTCTCAGGTGTTTTGTCACCGTTGCAATTTGCCAGTGACGAAGAAATACTCTCGGCATGCGGTTGCAAACCGGGCTCAATTGGTCCAATCGGCTTGAATATCTTGATTGTAATGGATCGAAGCGCCAGCGTTATGGCAGATTTCGTTTGTGGTGCCAATCAGGATGGCAAGCATTACAGTGGGGTGAACTGGATACGGGATTTACCTTTGCCGGAACAGATTGCCGATTTGCGCATGGTGGTGGAAGGCGACCCAAGTCCTGATGGCAAAGGCCACATCACGATTGCCCGTGGTATTGAAGTGGGTCATATTTTTCAGTTAGGCAACAAATACAGCGAAGCGATGAGTGCATCCATCATCAATGAAGCGGGCAAAAACCAGATCATGATCATGGGCTGCTATGGCATTGGGATTTCCCGGGTTGTCGCAGCGGCTATTGAGCAAGGTCATGATGAGCGCGGTATTATCTGGCCCAATGAATTAGCACCCTTTCAAGTGGCTATTTGCCCGATGAATATGCACAAATCCGATCGGCTGATCGACACGGTGGAAAAAATCTATCGTGACTTACAGGAGGCTGGTATCGAAGTGTTGCTGGATGACAGAAAAGTTCGGGCGGGATTCATGTTCTCCGATATGGAATTGATCGGCATTCCGCATCGGATCGTGATCGGTGATCGTGGTCTGGATAGTGGTACGGTCGAATATCAAGGACGAACTGATACGGAAAGTCAGGAAGTCGCGTTTGCAGATATCATCAGTTTCATTAAAAGCAAACTCGCTTGAGAGGGTATTAACAAAAAAGGGCGCTTAAGCGCCCTTATCCTGCTAATGTATTGCAACTTTATTAGCGTACCAAGTTAAACATTGATTTAACTGCGCCACATTTGGGGCAGCCCCAATCTTCGGGCACATCTTCCCAGCGGGTGCCAGGTGCTATGCCATTTCTTGGATCGCCTACCGCTTCATCATAAATATGACCGCAGGTCTTGCATTTATACTTTCTGAATTCCGCCATGATTTTCTCCTCGTGAGTGAAAGGTTGATAAAAGCACTAAGATTGTAGCTCAGGCCATCGCAGGATAAAAACCTCTAATATTTTGATAAAAAATCTCACATGAATGGATAGAATGGCCCAGGATAGTGAGATTGGACTCTAAGTAGAAGGGGTGGTTTGATCTTTTCCGCAGTTTCAACCGAGTTGAACCTAAAAGTATGCCATTTCATATGTTTTGGGAAATTGATAATCCAATAATGGGGATATGCTGTGATAAAAAAAAATGTTTACCGTAGTGTCATCTTCATAGTCTGTTTCGGTTTCGGTGTTGATGTGAGCGCCGATACACGATGTGAATATGATCAGTTAAACGCCGTGGCGGCCTATTGTCGAAGTTTATTAAATTGTGATGCCAATTATCTTGGGTATCCAGCCAAAGATCCGGTACAACTAAAAATATTGAAGTGTCTGAGCAATGCTGATGCAACTTTTACCAAGCGATATTTTAGATCGCTGGATAATGCCTATTTTAGAGGGAGCGATTGCGCATATTCCGAGAGCTCGGATATGGCCAGCGAACTGTTCTTCAATGATGTGTTGACTTTATCGCAAATACTGGAAGAAGGTTGGTATCCACAAAAAGCGCTAAATAAGTTTTATCTGACTTCAGTGCGCGCGGTTGCAACAGCCTGTTACCAAACATTGACTATCGAGGCTGCTTTTGCCAGAAATGGCAAAGCGGCAAAACGAGCCTCTGCGTTATTCAATACGCAAAAAAACTTGAAAAATAAGCTTGACCGCTTGATTGCAAAATCCAGTTTTGCCTATCAAGGTGCTAGTAGCGAAGAAATCATCCAAGCACTCGATTCATTTACCAACAACGCAGTGGCTTATATCCGTCCAGACCAAGCCGGTGGTTTCTCGTTAAATGGTCAATCCATACTGGCCGAGTCATTGTTTATCGATAGCGATACCAATAATCCTGATGTAGAGCCTGTTTTCAATGATTATTTTGATGAAGCCCAGGCTTTGCCTGTACCTTCGATTGTGGGAGGTTATGTGAATCAGCCTTTCGAAGGCGAATTGGGTAATAACTATGCTACTGGCGATATCTGGGATCTTTACCGGGTATCCATGGTGGCCGATCAGGTTATTACCTTGAGTATTGGGGAAGGTGCTGATCAAGCCGACCTGGATTTATATCTTTATGATAGCAATGGTAATAAGTTGGATGTATCTGAGGGGGTGACAGATTTTGAAACGCTGCTGACCTCAGCAGCAGGTGAGTATTATGTAGGGGTCCATGCCTATTCCGGTGCTTCGAATTACGCTCTGTCGTTTGGTCAACAAAACACCAATCAATCCGTGCCACCAAATGCGGAATTTGTGCCCGGCGAAATCATCGTCAAATTAAAAAATAACGGTGTGGTGGTGCAAAATGGACTGAGTCGAAGTGCTCAAGCGTTACAAACAGCCTCAACGCTGGGTATGACTTCGCTACGCGGCGCACCTGATCGAGAAATGCTTTGGAAGTTGAGTGACGATGAAACCGAACGTCAGCAAGGCTTGCAGGCACTAGGGGTTCAAGTCGGCACAAAATCAGCCAAAACCAAACAATCTAATTTATCAGCGCAGGCTAAGTTGGCCCAGGATACGTTGCATACCGTTAAAGCCTTGCGTGGACGTGCCGATGTGGCCAGTGCCGACCTGAATTACATTCGTAAAATCAATGCCATTCCTAATGACCCGCATTACGCCAGACAATGGCACTATCCTTTACTGAGCTTGCCGTCCGCCTGGGATGTGACGACAGGGCAAAACGCTATTGTGGCGGTAATTGATACTGGCGTATTGCTGAATCATCCGGATTTACAAGGTCAATTTGTAGCGGGTTACGATTTTATTTCCAATCGAAATGTCGCCAATGATGGTGATGGTATCGACAATAATCCTAATGACAATGGCGATAGCCCTGGTACAGGAAGTCATAGTTATCATGGTACTCATGTTGCCGGGACAATCGCCGCGGCCAGCAATAACAGTAAAGGTGTGGCAGGCGTAGCCTGGAATGCCAAGATTATGCCGCTTAGGGTATTGGGCGTTGGTGGTGGCACCGACTATGATATTTCGCAGGCGGTTCGTTTTGCGGCAGGGTTAAGTAATGATTCCGGTAAAGTGCCGGAGAAAAGAGCGGATGTGATTAACTTGAGCTTGGGTGGTGGTGGTTCCAGTTTTGCTGCTCAAAAAGCATTTAATGATGCGCGAGCGGCTGGGGTGATTATAGTGGCTGCAGCGGGGAATGAATCGACCAGCGCACCTTCTTATCCGGCTGCTTATGAGGGGGTGATTTCTGTGAGTGCTGTTGATCCCCAAAAACAATTGGCACCATATTCCAATTTTGGTAACAAAATTGATGTGTCCGCGCCGGGCGGGGATACATCTGTTGATCGCAATGGTGATGGTTTTTCTGATGGTGTGATGAGTACATTGGCGAGTGGAGACGGTACAGACATTACTTATAACTACAAGCTTTACCAAGGGACTTCGATGGCTACCCCGCATATGGCGGGCGTTGTAGCATTGATGAAATCAGCTAATCCTGATTTGACGCCAGCGCAGATGGATACTCTATTGGCTGATAGCCAATTGACAGAAGATATTGGCAACGCAGGTTGGGATAGTAAATTTGGTTACGGTTTAATTAATGCTCAGCTGGCAGTTGAGGCAGTCGCTGGAGGAGGAAATACCCCAAGTGAGCCCAAATTAGGGTTAGCGCCTAGCGGTTTGAATTTTGGTGCTAGTGATGGCGTGTCATCCTTATCGTTAAATATTTTTAATTCAGGTACTGGAGAGCTAAAAGTAAATTCTGTGCTACCCAATCAAACCTGGCTAACCGTCAAAAATGTATCGGTTGATGAAAATGGTTTGGGTAACTACGCCATTGAGGTGGATAGAAGTATGCTAGCGGAAGGGGTGCATAGTGCTACTCTGACAGTCAATGCCAGCACAGGTGTGTCCAGTGTCCCGGTCATGTTGCGTAAAGGTGGTAATACTGTGTCCGATGCGGGTTTGAATTATTATCTTTTGATCAATGCAGCTACTTCGGCAACATTACAAACAAAAGTCTTGGCTGACGAGGGGCATTATCAGTTAACTTTTTCGCAAGTGCCTAAAGGCGAATATTTCTTATTAGGCGGAACCGATATGGATAATGATGGCTTTATTTGTGAAGGTGGCGAACTCTGTGGTGGTTATCCTAGTGTCGAACAATTGTTACCGATCAAAATTTCTGAAGATGTCGCCGATTTGAAATTTAGCGCCAATTTCTCGCAATCGTTGCAAATCGTTACTGGCGCAAGTCTTAAAAATAACAGCAAGCTATTGGCTAAAATGTCCAAAACCAATGGTGTTGCAAGGCCTAAAAGTCAGAAGCAGACAGGCTATAAACGAATCGATGGGCAAGTGGTTAGTGATTAAAATAATTTTGATTGGCCGCGATAAGATGCGAAATTGATTGGGTGAATTTCTTTTATCGATTAATTCATGTCGAAGCTAACAAACTGTTGCCAATTGCGAAATTCAGGAAGGTGGGTCTTTGGTTTTTTGTTCCGGGTTTAAGTGACGACCATGCAAGACGGAAATCGTTAAAATTAATAGCAGTACAATAGTATTTTAATAACAACGGAAAAAAACATGAGTCACTTAAGTAGCGTATACCGCTTAAAGCATTTATTAGTCATTT
>CAZJYS010000060.1:0-10327 GCA_964550075.1 uncultured Methylomonas sp. | reverse complement strand
GTTCGCGAAAGTGTGGATGACGTAAATTGGAAAGCGGTTAGGCCGGGTGCGTGCCTTGCTTTAAATCACTTGGCTGGATATAATCCGCCTGCTTAACGGTTGAGAGGAACAGAATGGCGGTTGAAAACCAATTTTCTACTGTCCGTAAAGTTCTATCCGCACAAGTCCTGATGGCTGCATTGGTGGCGTCAGGATTTTTGTTGATTGGTGGATGGAATAATGCGATTTCCCCTTTGGCAGGCAGTGGTGTAGCGTTATTGCCGAATTTTTATTTTGCATCGAAGATTTACTTGGCTAGAAATCACTCGGCCCAAGGTATCTTAAACGCATTTTATGCGGGCGAAGCAGTCAAGCTAATGCTCACAGCAGCTCTTTTTGCATTGGCTTTTCAGATTCCTGCTGTTAATTTTTTAACGCTGCTAGTTGGTTATGTTGCAGTGTTGTCGGTTTTTTGGTTCGCGCTTTTTTATTGGCGTGATTAGTTTTTTTGCGAGGACAAATGAGTACTGAAGGTGGCGCAACAGGTTATATAGTCCATCACTTGACACCGTTATCAGTGGGTGAAGGCTTTTGGACGCTTCATTTGGATACCCTGTTTTTTTCGGCAGTGTTGGGCGGTCTGTTTATCTGGTTCTTTAAATCAGTTGCAGAGCGAGTAACCTCCGGTGTGCCGGGTTTGGCGCAAAATATTGCTGAAACGCTGATTGAGTTTGTTGATGCGCAGGTCAAAGATACTTTTCACGGTAAAAGTGATTTAATTGCACCTTTGGCATTGACAATTTTTTGTTGGGTTTTTCTGTGGAATTCCATGGATATGTTGCCTGTCGATTTGCTTCCCATGATGGGAAGTCTGGTAGGCATGGATTATATGCGTGTTGTGCCAAGTACTGACTTGAATGGTACTTTTGCGCTGTCAATAAGCGTATTTTTCCTGATTTTCTTTTACAGCATCAAGGTCAAGGGAGTGCTCGGGTTTGTTAAGGAAATGACCTGTACACCTTTTGGGCCATGGCTAATGCCGTTCAACCTGATGTTAAAAGTGGTTGAGGAGCTGGCAAAACCGATTTCTCTGGCCTTACGTTTGTTCGGAAATTTGTATGCCGGTGAGTTGGTATTCATTCTGATCGCATTATTGCCACCTGTGGTGCAGCCTTTACTTGGGTTCCCTTGGGCAATATTTCATATTTTAGTTATCACATTACAAGCCTTCATATTTATGGTGTTAACCATCGTTTATTTGAGCTTGGCACATGAAGATCACTAAAATTAAAGTATTTTTTACAATCTGTTGATAAACATTTAGGAGACATTATGGAACTCGCAACATTAGTAGCCAACGTACAAGGCTTCACTGTCATTGCCGTTGGTATTATTTTGGGTTTAGGCGCTATTGGTACCGCTATCGGTTTTGGTTTATTGGGCGGTAAGTTTCTGGAAGGCGCTGCTCGTCAACCAGAATTGGTTCCAATGCTGCAGGTCAAAATGTTTATCGTAGCCGGTTTGCTTGACGCGGTATCCATGATTGGTGTTGGTATGGCTTTATTCTTCACTTTTGCAAACCCGTTTCTTTCAGCTGTTCAATCAGCTGCAGGCTAATTTCCGAAAGCTTAATCTGTTCACGAAGACGGCTATCGTTTCAAGCGATTGCAGATTTACGAGCATAATAGCCTAAGGATACGAACGTAACAGCAAACTGAGGAAAGCATCAATGAGTATCAATGCTACTCTGATCGGTCAGATGATCACTTTTACGCTTCTGGTCTGGTTGACCATGAAGTATGTCTGGCCACCCATTATGGCGGCGCTTGAAGAGCGCAAAGCCAAGATAGCGGATGGTTTGGCGGCTGCCGAAAAAGGCCATGAAGAAATTAAATTGGCTGAGAAAAAAGCCAAGAGTGTTCTTAAAGAGGCAAAAGAACAATCAGCCGAAATCATCAGCTTGGCGCAAAAGCGTGCAAATGAACTGGTTGAAGAGTCCAAGTTGCAAGCCAAAAAAGAAGGCGAGCGATTATTGGAAGCTGCGAAAGCCCAAATTCAACAGGAAACACTACAAGCCAGAGAAACTCTGCGTAAAGAAGTTTCTGCATTAGCCCTACGTGCTGCTGAACAGATTTTGAAAGAAGAAATCGACAAAGCCAAGCATCAAGAGCTTCTGAACAGAACAGCGGAGCAATTAGGGTAAAAAATGACTGAATTATCGACATTAGCAAGACCCTACGCAGAAGCGGCTTTCAAACGGGCTAAAGAGACTGGCAAAGCAGCAACTTGGTCGGAGGCGTTGAGTTTTTTATCGACGCTATTACAAGATGTAGATTTGGCAGCCATTATCAAAAACCCGCGTGTCGGCAAGCAAAGTATTCAGCGTTTGCTTTTGGATATTTGTCAGGATCAAGTCGATGCTGAAGCTTGTAATTTGCTGAAATTACTCATAGAAAACGGCAAATTAAAGTTATTGCCCAAAATCGCAGAGTTGTATGAAGAATACAAGGCCGATGATGAGGGTTATGTCAATGTCGATCTTTACAGCGCATATGCTTTATCGAAAGCCGAGCAGAATAAATATGTCGCTATGCTGGAAAAACTTCTGAATAAAAAAGTTAATGCCGTGGTGGCTGTCGACAAATCGCTGATTGGTGGAATTCTTGCCAAAGCCGGTGACAAAGTGATTGACAGTTCTGTCAGTGGTCAGCTTCATCAATTAGCCAAACGGCTCTAAACAAGCCAGATCGGGAAAATAAAATGCAATTAAATCCATCTGAAATCAGTGATCTGATCAAAAAGAAGATCGAAAATTTCGACGCCCAGATTGAGGCGCACTCGGAAGGTACTGTCGTCAGCGTGACTGATGGTATTGTCCGTGTACATGGTTTATCAGACGCCATGCAAGGCGAAATGCTGGAGTTCCCCGGCGGTTCATTCGGCATGGCATTAAACTTGGAAAGAGATTCCGTAGGTGTGGTGATGCTGGGTGCTTACCAGCACATTACTGAGGGCGACACGGTTAAATGTACCGGGCGGATTTTAGAAGTACCGGTGGGCGAAGCCCTGTTGGGGCGCGTGGTCGATGCATTGGGTAACCCCATCGACGGTAAAGGTTCTATTGATACAGACTTTTTCTCGCCGATTGAGAAAATTGCTCCCGGGGTTATTGCCAGACAGTCAGTCGATCAGCCCGTACAAATCGGTCTTAAATCAATCGATTCAATGATCCCGGTGGGACGTGGCCAACGGGAATTGATCATTGGTGATAGACAGACCGGTAAAACAGCTATTGCGGTTGATGCGATCATCAACCAAAAAGGCACCGGTATCAAATGTATTTATGTGGCCATCGGTCAAAAGCGTTCATCCATTGCCAATGTGGTCCGCAAATTGGAAGAACATGGGGCGATGGAGCACACGATTATCGTAGTAGCCTCCGCATCTGAATCAGCCGCACTGCAATTTGTTGCGCCTTATACCGGTTGTTCAATGGGCGAGTACTTCCGCGACAAAGGCGAAGACGCGCTGATTATTTATGATGATTTGACCAAACAGGCTTGGGCTTATCGTCAAATTTCATTGTTGTTGCGTCGTCCACCAGGACGAGAAGCTTATCCGGGTGACGTTTTCTATATTCATTCACGATTGCTGGAGCGAGCGGCTCGCATCAATGCCGATGAAGTGGAAAAACTAACCGACGGCAAAGTCAAAGGTAAAACCGGTTCGTTAACCGCGCTGCCGATTATCGAAACTCAAGGTGGCGACGTTTCTGCATTCGTCCCCACTAACGTGATTTCCATTACCGACGGCCAGATATTCCTGGAAACAGGTTTGTTCAACTCGGGTATCCGTCCTGCTGTGAATGCGGGTTTGTCGGTATCGCGGGTGGGTGGTGCGGCTCAAACCAAAATCATCAAGAAACTAGGCGGTGGTATTCGTCTTGACTTGGCGCAATATCGTGAATTGGCTGCTTTTGCCCAGTTTGCATCTGATTTGGATGAGAGTACCCGTAAACAAATCGAACGTGGTCAACGCGTAACCGAATTGATGAAGCAAAATCAATATGCGCCATTGTCAGTAGCCGAAATGGGCGTATCGTTATACGCAGCGAACAGCGGCTTTCTGGATGATCTGGACGTTAAAAAAGTACGTGAATTCGAAGCTGCTTTATTGTCATTTATGCGGTTGGAAGAGGCTGAACTTTTGGCAAAAATTAATCAGACGGGCGATTTTAATGATGAAATCAAAAATGGTATTCACAACGCCATTGAACGTTTCATTAAAACAAGTAGCTGGTAAAAGGAACGGCACATGGCTGTTGGCAAAGAAATACGTACCAAGATCGCTAGTATAAAAAATACTCAGAAGATCACCCGCGCCATGGAAATGGTGGCTGCGAGTAAAATGCGTAAAACCAAAGACCGCATGCAGGCTACTCGGCCGTACTCGAAAAAAATCAGCCAGATTATCAATCATCTTGCGCAAGCCAATCCCGAATATAAGCATGCTTATATGATAGAAAGGGATGTGAAGCGAATTGGCATTATAGTCATCAGTTCGGACAGAGGTTTATGTGGCGGTTTGAACGCCAATCTGTTTCGTATGATATTAGGGCAATTGCAGCAATGGCAAAGCAGTAACATCGAAGTTGATATGTGTACTGTGGGTGGAAAAGCTGCCGGTTTTTTTGCCAATATGAAGGTGAATTTGATCGGTCAGATTTCCAAATTGGGTGATACGCCTCATCAAATGGACATTGTCGGTGTGATAAAGATCATGCTGGATGCGTTTAGCAACGGTAGCATTGATCAGTTATACGTTATCAACAATGAATTTGTGAATACGATGACGCAAAGACCGACAATGACCCAATTGCTACCGGTCGTGCCAAGCAGTCTTGAGAAAGAGCTGGGTGGACATTGGGATTACTTATATGAACCCGGTGCAAAAGAAGTCCTGGATCATTTATTACGGCGGTATATCGAATCGATTGTTTATCAGGGCTTGGTTGAAAACAATGCCTGTGAACAGGCGGCGCGTATGGTGGCGATGAAAAGCGCATCCGATAACGCCGGAAATATCATTAAAGAATTGCAACTTGTGTATAACAAAGCCAGACAAGCGGCTATTACGCAGGAAATTTCGGAAATTGTTGCTGGTGCTGCAGCGGTATAAAGCAATTCACAAGTTTAGATAGATTTTAATAGAGGACGACACAATGAGTTTGGGTAAAATCGTTCAGATTATTGGTGCGGTAGTAGACGTGGAATTTCCACATGACAGCCTGCCAAAAGTTTATAACGCTTTGAATGTCAAAGGCGGATTAGTTCTGGAAGTTCAACAACAGTTGGGCGATGGCGTGGTACGCACCATTGCCATGGGTTCGACCGACGGTTTGAGCCGTGGCGTTGAAGTCACAAATACGGGTGATGCCATTAAAGTACCGGTGGGTCAGGCTACTTTGGGTCGCATCATGAACGTATTGGGTGAGGCTATCGACGAAAAGGGTCCCATTGGCGAAAAAGAAAAATGGACGATACATCGCGATGCACCTTCCTATGAAGACCAGGCTCCAGCCAGCGAACTATTGGAAACCGGAATTAAAGTGATTGACTTGGTTTGTCCGTTTGCCAAAGGTGGTAAAGTCGGACTGTTTGGTGGTGCGGGTGTAGGTAAAACCGTTAACATGATGGAATTGATCCGTAACATCGCGATCGAACACAGTGGTTTCTCGGTATTTGCCGGTGTGGGTGAGCGTACTCGTGAAGGTAACGACTTCTACCACGAGATGACCGATTCCAACGTTATCGACAAAGTATCACTGGTTTACGGGCAGATGAATGAGCCACCTGGAAACCGTTTACGCGTCGCTTTGACAGGTCTGACCATGGCGGAGTATTTCCGTGACGAAGGCCGTGACGTACTGTTTTTCGTAGACAACATCTATCGTTATACCCTGGCCGGTACCGAAGTATCAGCGCTGTTGGGTCGTATGCCTTCTGCGGTAGGTTATCAGCCTACCCTGGCTGAAGAGATGGGTGTATTGCAAGAGCGGATTACATCCACAAAAACTGGTTCAATCACCTCGATCCAAGCTGTATACGTACCAGCGGATGACTTGACCGATCCGTCGCCAGCCACCACTTTTGCCCACTTGGACGCCACCGTGGTACTGTCTCGGCAAATCGCCGAACTGGGTATTTATCCGGCAATCGACCCTCTGGATTCTACCAGTCGTCAGCTGGATCCATTGGTGATTGGTCAAGAACATTACGATACGGCGCGTGCTGTACAAGGTATTTTGCAACGCTATAAAGAATTGCGAGACATCATTGCGATTCTGGGTATGGACGAATTGTCTGAGGAAGACAAATTGACTGTAGCCCGTGCGCGTAAAATCCAACGTTTCTTGTCGCAACCCTTTTTCGTTGCAGAGGTTTTCACTGGATCGCCGGGTAAATATGTGTCTTTAAAAGAAACCATTGCCGGTTTCAGAGGCATCATTAATGGTGATTACGATAATGTGCCAGAACAAGCTTTTTACATGGTCGGCACCATTGACGAAGCCATTGAAAAAGCCAAAGGCATGTAAGCTGACACAATTGAGGAGAATTTCAAAATGGCCATGACTATTCATGTTGACATCGTCAGCGCCGAGCAGGAAGTGTACTCAGGTCTGGCTGAGATGTTGTTCGCGCCCGCTGAACAAGGCGAGGTGGGTATTGCTCCACGGCATGCCCCTTTGATTACCCGGTTAAAGCCAGGCGAAGTACGCGTTAAAATCAGCGATAAAGAAAGTCAGGAGTTTTACGTTTCTGGTGGTTTTTTGGAAGTTCAGCCTCATTTGGTAACCGTGTTGGCAGATACAGCTATCCGAGCGCACGATATAGACGAAGCACAGGCCTTGCAAGCCAAAGCCCGTGCTGAAGAAATGTTAAGCGATAAATCCGGCAAAATTGATTATGCGATAGCACAGGCCGAGTTGTCCCAAGCTGTGACACAGTTAAGAACGCTGGATAGATTAAGAAAACGTGGATCTTAATAAACCAACTTCATAAAAATCCAAGCCCGATAACGCCTGCGTCATCGGGCTTTTTTGTTTAAAAGGAATCAGGCATGTCAATTAAAACCATCATACTGGCGGCTGGTCAGGGGACACGGATGCGATCATCGCGTTCGAAAGTGTTGCATGAAATTGCTAACAAGGCGTTGTTGCAACATGTCTATGAAACCAGTTTATCCATCGAAAACAATTCAATTTTCATTATTTATGGGCATGGTGGCGAAACAGTTAAACAAAGCTTGAGTCAATTAGATGCAACCTGGATAGAACAAAAGCAGCAATTAGGTACCGGGCATGCAGTTCAGCAGGCCATCCATCATGTAGATGATCCAGACACCGTGCTGATTTTGTATGGTGATGTGCCTTTATTAAAAGCGAGTACTTTAAATACCTTGCTACATAAAGTCAGCTTGTCATCATTGGCGCTACTGACAGTCCATCTTGATGATCCCACCGGTTACGGCCGCATCGTGCGAGATAAGGATCATGCTGTAGTAAAAATCGTCGAGCAAAAAGATGCCAACGAAGTTGAATTACAAATCAAGGAAGGCAACACCGGTATTCTGGCTTGCAAGGGTAGTCAATTAAAACAATGGCTTGCCAGACTGAGTAACAACAACGCCCAAAATGAATACTATTTAACCGATATTATCGAAATGGCTGTTGATGATGGGTTAAGCGTAGAAACCACTCAAGCGAGCAGTCAGGAAGAAGTACTGGGTGTGAATAACCGCAATCAATTGGCGCACCTTGAACGTGCCTACCAATTACAACAAGCGCAGGCTTTGATGGAAAAAGGCGTGACTTTGCGTGATCCTAATCGGGTTGATGTGAGAGGTAGCTTTGCCGAATTGGGTCAGGATATCGATATCGATATCAATGTGATATTCGAAGGCGTCAATCGCATAGGCTCTTTTGTCAAAATTGGTCCTAATTGCGTGATCAAAAACGCCACCATTGCAGAAGGCGTGGAGATTTTGGCAAACAGTGTGATCGAAGATGCTGTGATTGGTGCTGGTAGCCGGATCGGGCCATTTGCCAGACTTAGACCGCAAACGCAATTGGCTGAGCATGTGCATATAGGCAATTTTGTCGAAATCAAAAAGACCAGCGTGGCCGAAGGCAGCAAGATCAATCACCTGAGTTACATTGGCGATAGCGAGATAGGCAGCAAGGTCAATGTGGGCGCCGGGACGATAACCTGCAATTACGATGGTGTCAATAAATTCAAAACCATTATTGAAGATGGTGCATTTATCGGTTCCGATACCCAATTGGTAGCCCCGGTAACCGTTGGTAAAAATGCGACCATCGGTGCTGGTTCGACCATAACCAAAGATACGCCAGCCGATCAATTGACCTTAAGTAGAGTCAAACAGGTCAGCATAGCTGGTTGGCAACGTCCCATCAAAATGGAGAAATGATATGTGTGGCATAGTCGCAGGCATAGCTCAGCGGAATGTTGTGCCGATTTTGATCGAAGGTCTAAAACGTCTGGAATATCGTGGATACGATTCCGCCGGTTTGGCAGTCATCAATCAAGGGGATATATTTCGCAAGCGCGAATTAGGTAAAGTCAAAGGCTTGGAAGCCCTGATTGACGCCGATCCTATTCATGGCAACATCGGCATCGCCCATACTCGTTGGGCTACACATGGTAAACCCAGCACCGCCAATGCACATCCGCACGTCAGCCGTGATCAGGTTGCTGTTGTACATAACGGAATTATCGAAAACCACGATTTACTAAGAACTGCATTGCAGCAAAACGGCTATGTATTCACTTCGGAAACAGATACCGAAGTCATAGTACATAGAATTGCCGAAGAATTAAAAGTTACCGGAAATCTGATTGATGCGGTCAAAAATACAGTAGCTACATTACAGGGTGCTTATGCCTTGGGGGTTATGTACTCGGAGCAAGCTGATCAATTGGTTGCTTGCAGAAAGGGCAGTCCATTGGTGATTGGTATTGGTATTGGCGAATATTTCATCGCATCGGATGTTGCTGCGTTATTGCCGGTAACGCAACGTTTCATTTTTCTGGAAGATGGCGATATTGCCGAACTAACCATTAACGGTGTTGCTATCCAGGACGAAAATGGTCGTAAAGTGGTACGTCCGGTGATTGAAAGTCAGCTCAAAGCCGATTCGGTAGATAAAGGCAAATATCGCCACTTCATGCTGAAAGAAATTTACGAACAGGCTTGGGCGGTTTCCGAAACATTGGAAGGGCGCTTTATCGACAATCGCTTACAGGATTCAGCATTTGGTCACAATGCCGCCGAGGTTTTCGATCAAATCAAATCGGTGTTGATTTTAGCCTGCGGTACCAGTTATCACTCCGGATTGGTGGCGCGCTACTGGTTCGAGAAACACGCCAGAGTTCCTTGCAGTATCGAGGTGGCCAGCGAATTCAGGTATCGCAATCCTGTCGTTTCACCGGATACCTTGGTGGTGACCATTTCGCAATCCGGCGAAACGGCTGATACGTTGGCCGCGCTGCAGGAAGCCAAAAAATTGGGTGTGAAGCATTCGCTGGTGATCTGTAACGTACCTGAAAGCTCTTTGGTGCGTGAATCCGATTTGGTGATGATGACCCGCGCAGGCCCGGAAATCGGCGTGGCTTCTACCAAAGCTTTCACTACGCAATTAGTGGCCTTGCTGATGCTGGTGGTAGCCATCGGTCGCCGCTTTTCCCTGAGTCAGGAGATGCAGGACAGAATCGTATCCGAGTTGTTCAGTCTGCCCGGCAATATCGAAAAAGTGCTGAAACTGGATGAGACTATCGAAGTATTGTCGCAACGATTTGCGGACAAACACAACGCATTGTTTTTGGGGCGGGGTACGCATTATCCCATCGCGATGGAAGGCTCATTAAAGCTGAAAGAAATTTCTTATATCCACGCCGAAGCCTATCCTGCCGGGGAATTGAAACATGGTCCATTAGCTTTGATTGATGCAGAAATGCCGGTAGTGACGGTGGCACCTAACAACAACTTGCTGGAAAAATTAAAATCCAATATCCAGGAGGTGAGTGCGCGTGGTGGCCAGTTAATTGTGTTTATGGACGAAACCTTGGCGGATTCGAGTGATGAAAATGTACAAATCATCAAAATGCCTAGCGTGGATAACATGATTTCACCGATCATCTACACCATACCGCTGCAACTGCTTTCTTACCACGTTGCTGTATTAAAAGGTACGGATGTCGACCAGCCACGCAATTTAGCCAAATCCGTAACAGTGGAATAGCGTTTGGAAACTCGTTGCCATTACTGT
>CAZJYS010000059.1:5129-10381 GCA_964550075.1 uncultured Methylomonas sp. | reverse complement strand
GCCGGTATCAATCAATCGATCTATTTCCGCACCCGTCAGGCGGATATTCAGCAAGCTGCAGCCAGTACTATCACCGCTCAAGAAGTGAGCTTGGTGTCTGATGCCGGTGCCATAGATCTGGCAGGGCGGATCAATGCGGATGCGAAAGATGCGGGCGGCAGCATCAAGCTGTTTGCCGGTGACCGGATCGTATTGAAGGGTGCGCAATTATCGGCGCAAGGTAAAAACGCCGGGGCGAAAGGCGGCAGGGTTTTACTGTCTTCGGTAGACAATGACGAGGATGCTAATAGCGGCATTGCCATAGAAGACAATGCGCTGATCGATGTATCAGGGAATAATGCCGAAGGCGGTGTGGTGACGCTGAGGGCTTTGCGCACGGCGGATGGTGTAAATATCCAGCCGATTGCCGGGCAAATTCGTGGGCAAAAGGCTTTGTACGCCGAAGCCGTGAAAAAGTACGGCAATGCCGATCTGGGTAATGACGGACGGATTGATAGCGTAGATATCGACAAAATCCAAACCGAAACGGCCGCATATATGTCGTCAGCCCGAATGTTGAATGTGACTGAAACCTTGGGACAAGGCATACGCTTGTTGCCGGGGGTTGAAATTAATGTCAGCGGCGATCTGGTGTTGCAGGATAAATGGGATTTGCTGGCTTGGCGTTACGATGAAGATAGCGACAGCAATGTTTGGGATGATCTGCCCGGGCATTTGACGATTCGAACCGATGGCCATTTCACATTGCAGCAATCCTTGAGTGACGGTTTCAAAAACGAGAATTTTGAATATGTCGACGAGCAAGGCGTCAAGAAAACCGTCAGCATTGTAGATAATCTGCAAAACGGCGCGTCCTGGTCTTATCAGTTGGTAGCTGGCAGTGATTTGCACAGTGCCGACCCGGGTATTGCCGTAGCCCAAAAGAATCTGACTGTCGGCAGCAATGTGCGGGTCAGAACAGGCACCGGTAATATTCAGTTGAACGCGGGCGGCGATATCGTGATTGCCGCCGGTGAAGTCATCGACAACAAAGTAGGGGGCAGTTCAGGCACTTCAGCGGCTAAAGACAGCATCACTTTGCCGATCGCGGATATTGAAAAATGGAAAGTAGGCGGTTATCTGAGCGGTAACGGTATTGCCCCAGGGACCTTCATTGTGGCGATTGATACGAGCCAAACCAGTTATAAAACCAGTGCGGCGATCATCAGAGGCAGTTTGTCGTTGCAGGTAGGTCAGGACATATCCGGCTGGAAAGTCGGTGATTACCTGTCCGGTAACGGTATCGATAGAGGTGTCGTCATTACCCGGGTCAATCCCACCGGTATCAGTAACATTCTGGCGGCTGATGTAGTTGCAGACAGCCAGTCTTTAAGACTGATCGATACCAGCGGTTGGGTGGTGGGTGATGTGATTTCTGGCTCCGGTTTTGCGGCGGATACTGTGATCACCAGCATCGATATGGTTGGACTAACTAAAACCAGTACCGCTCGGGCAATTGAAAATAGTCAGTCGTTGCGGCTGTCGAATACTACCGGTTTGGTGGTGGGTGATTATTTGACGGGTGCAGGCTTGGCTGAAGGCACGGCCATCATCAGAATCAACTCCGCCGGTGTGACCAAAACCAGCTCGGCGCAAGCCATTAAAAGCGGTTTTGCCTTGCGGGTTGCCAATGCATCGGGCTGGGTGGTGGGTGATTATCTGACTGGGACCGGTCTGGCCAACAACACCGTCATCACCAGAATCAATTCAACAGGCGTCGAGAAAACCAGTGCGGCGCAAGCCATTAAAAACAGTTTGTCATTACAGGTGGCCGATACCTCCGGTTGGGTAGTGGGTGATTATTTGACCGGCACTGGTTTGGCCAACAATACTGTGATCAGCAGAATCAACGATAGCGGAATCACGCAGTCGGTTTCGGCGGCCGTTGCCAATAACAGCACCACACTTAAGGTCAAAGACCTGACCGGTTGGGTGGTGGGGGATTATTTATCGGGCAGCGGTATTGCCAACAATACCGTCATTACGGCTATCAACACCTCCACTAAAACGGTGACATTGAGTAACAAAGTCACGGCGGCGATTGCCATCGATAGCCAGCTGAGCACTTTGCCTGCCATTCATCTCAGTGCGGCCACCACGGCTCAGGTGAATGCGAGTGCTAGTATCAAATCCCTGCCATCCATCCATCTCAGCGAAGCCACAACCGCTCAGGTAAATGCGAACGCCAGCATTAAATCCCAACCTTCCATCCATCTCAATAAAGCCGTTGAGACTCAAGTGAATGCTGCAGTCAGCATCAAATCGCTGCCATCGGTACGCATCAGCAAAGCGGTTAATAGCGAAATGACTATGAATACTGGGGTCAGCACCTTGCCATCGGTACATTTGAGCAAGCCGGTCACCGTCGCAATAGCCAAAAATGCCAATATTTCCAGCATGCCTTATGTGACGCTTAGCAGTCCGTTAGCCTTGGCAGCGACCGCTAACAGCAAAATCACGGCCACCTACACGCCCGGATCGATTTATAGCGCCGGTACCAACAGTGTCAGTTTGCCTTATGGCAGTTTATCCAATCGGGCGGTGGCGTTATTTTTCAATAGCCAGTATCCGGTGAATGGCGGCGATGTCAGTCTGACGGCTGCAGGCAATATTCAGGGCACCGTGAGCGGCAACGATTTTAACGAATGGTTGCTGCGGATAGGCAAATGGTCGGAAACCAATCCAGTTCAGCCGACTGCCTGGGGTGTGGGTTTGGGATATATTCCAGGCAGCAAGAGTAACATCCAGCCTGGGCGATCTGCATTACCGCTGTTTCAACAAAATCTGGCTGCCTTCGGCGGTGGCAAGGTTGCCGTTAAAGCGGGTGGCAACATCAATGATCTGGAAGTGGTGATGCCGACGACCGGTAAACAGGTCGGTGATGCCAATGGCAGCTTCAATCTGAATGGATTTTTATCCAATCAAGTCCAAATCCAGGGTGGCGGCAGCATGCAGATTGAGGCGGGCGGCAATATCTCTGGTGGTAGTTACTATCTTGGACAAGGCGAAGCCAGCCTGAATGCAGGCGGCAGTATCCAAGGTGGTAGCCAGTACTTACAGGGGCCTGCGTTGTTGATGGGGGATACGCGCTTTTCGGTTCATGCCGGTAAAAACGTCAGTTTGAGCGGTGTGATCGATCCGATGATAGCTCATCGCGGTGATGTCAACTTTTTCAGCTATACCGAAAATAGCGGCTTGAATTTGACTAGTTTGTCGGGCGATGTCTATCTGAGAGCCAGTGGTACTCTATTTGTTGACAGTGCTCGTTCCAGCCAGCAGTCTCTGGCGGCAATTTATCCGGGCTCTTTGCAAGCCACTGCATTTGGCGGCAACATTATTTCTACCAGCGAAGTGAGGTTATTTCCTGCGGCGAGGGGCGACTTGAGTCTTTATGCCCAACAGGATATTTTTGCACTGACTATTGGTAATCGGATCGGTATGTCGGACGCCGATACCACGCTGCTGCCGACGCCGGAAGAGCCGCTGGCGAATTCCGACATGTCGACAGTGGTGGGACGTTTGGATCCCTTTGGCTTGCCAGCCTTGAATCATGCCAAGTCGCCGATGCACAGCGATGATGATCAGCCTGCTCGTCTGGTGACCCGGCAGGGAGATATCACCAATATCGAATTCAGTATCGCCAAGCGGGCCTTGATCAAGTCAGGGCATGATATCGTCAATTTGTCTTTACTGCTGCAGCATGTCAATGCTGATGACATTACCTTGCTGGAAGCGGGACGCGACATCAGCTATACCAGCGAACGTAACGTCAAAACCGGTGCGTTGCTGGATAACACCGCCAAAATACAAATCGGTGGGCCTGGTAATGTGCTGATCAAATCCGGGCGCAACACCGACTTGGGCGCTTCGGAAGGGATTTCGACGGTCGGTAATGTGATCAACACCAATCTTGCCAGTACCGGCGCCAAGTTGACGCTGATGGTGGGATTGAATGGTACAGCACCGGATTACCTGGATTTCATGTCCAAATATCAGCCTGGCAGTGCCACGCTGCAGTCGGTGATCGAGGTAGTGGAAGGCATGCAGGATTTTGCCAATAAATCGGGCATGTTGGTGACGCTGAAAAACCTGCAAGGCATGAATGCCGAGGTGCGTAGCAACTATCTGATCGACTTGGGTGGAGAATTGCGCGGCATGATAGCGCAGCCCAAACAAGTGCTGCTTGAGCAATTGGCGGCTAAAAACCTGTTGAAACTAGGCTCGCCGGATAATAAGGAGTTGTCGAAGCAAATCAGCGAAATCAAACGTCAAATTGACATCTTGGAAACTCTGGATTTGCAGGTTGATCTGCTGGAAAACGGCAACAAACTGATCGGCGAGTTCATGCGTAACTATACGGGTAATGCCGATTTGACCCATGCTGAAGCCAAGTCGTTGTTCAAGTCATTAAAGCAGGAAGCCTATCTACCCATTCAGTCCAGACTGGATCTGCTGGCGACGCCGGTGTTATTCAAGGAAATCAAACATGCCGGTACGGCATCCGCGCTGGATAAATCCGCCGGTAATAGCAGTGGTTATGCGGCTATTGAAAGTTTATTTCCCGGTAAGGAATGGCAAGGCAATTTAAGCATGTTCTTCAGCAAAATACACACAGTTGACGGGGGAGATATCGATCTGCTAGTGCCGGGTGGGGAAATTAATACAGGGTTGGCGGTGTCTTTTGCCGGTGCCAAAGCTGCATCCGAATTAGGCATCGTTGCGCAGCGCCAAGGCAGCGTCAACGCAATGGTCAACGACGACTTTTTGGTCAATACCTCGCGGGTATTTTCACTGGATGGCAGCGATATTCTGATCTGGTCGTCCGAAGGGGATGTGGACGCGGGGCGTGGTGCCAAATCGGCCATCGCTGCACCGCCACCGATTATCAGTTTCGATGAGAACGGCAATATGGTCATCGAATTTCCACCCATCGTTTCGGGTAGTGGTATTCGTACTGCGGCCAGTTCGGAAGGTGTGACGCCTGGTGACGTCTATTTGTTCGCTCCCAAAGGTGTCGTGGATGCCGGTGAAGCCGGGATTGGCGGCAGCAACGTGACTATTTCTGCGACTGCGGTTCTGGGTGCCAACAATATTCAGGTCAGCGGGGTGGGCACCGGGGTGCCGGTCGCATCGACAGGCAGTATGGCAGCCGGATTGACCGGGGCCAGCAATTTGAGTTCAGGCGTCAGTCAGATGGCGGAAAGCGCGGTGAA
>CAZJYS010000059.1:3189-5029 GCA_964550075.1 uncultured Methylomonas sp. | reverse complement strand
AATGACGATAAAACCCCGCTGAAGTTTTATATCGAGAAGATTGATCCGTTAAATGAAATGGCCTTGATCTGGGTGCAATTGCCCAAGGATATTGCGTCAGCCGATGAAGCGGCTTTCTGGATGTATTACGGCAATGCTAAAGCGGTGGATGCGCAGGATGGCAAAGGCATCTTCGATGTCGCCCAGGCAGTGAATTATCATTTCGAAGCCGATGTGGTTAAAGATGCAACGGCATATGCCAACGAACCTTCTGCGGCCACCAGTACGCGTATGGAAGGTGGGGCTATTGGTGATGCAGCGGCATTTAACGGCAGTCAAAGCATTCGGATTGCCGCTACGCCAGCCATTCAAATGGCAACCGATTTTGGTTGGACATTTTCAACCTGGATCAAAATCGATCAGCCTCAAACCAGCGGCGTGGTATTTCAACGCGAAGGTCTAGTTTTATCCGTCAGGGGTCAAAACCCGGTTTTGAACATCAACCGCAAAGAAATAGTCAGCCCTGAAGGCCTGAATCTCGGTAGTTGGCAGCATCTGGCTATTAGTGCCGAGAAAGCCGGGTTTACTTTGTATGTAAACGGCAAGGCTGTCGGCATTCTGCCCGCCAGTGTGGCATCAATTTCTGGTGATATCAGCATTGGCGCAGCGTTGGATAATTCTCAAGGTTTGGTGGGTGCTCTCGATGAATTAGGTATCGCCAAAGCACCGCATGATCAAAATAACATTGCCTTCAATGCCTTGATGCAAGGACAGGCTTCAACGCTGTTGAACTATGGCGAAGACAGTACCCCGGATAGCGAAGAAGGTGGTGAATCGCATTTGATGTCTACGTTGAATAACGTCACGTTAGACGGCTGGATCATCATTGGCATTTTGATGGTGATGTTTGTCATCAGTACCTTGGTGATGCTGACCAAGGGCATCGTGTTGGCGCGTACCCAAAGTGAAAATAGAAAATTCGAGGCCGCTTTTCGCCAACTAGGCAACGCCGACATTACCAAACTGGATCATCAGGATGAAGAAGGTCAGGAAGACTACGACGCATCACCTTTATTACTGTCATTAACAGGCAATCACGCGGCCTTTGCAGGTTCTTCGATCTACCGTATCTATCATGTTGGCGTGCAGGAAATGAACAAGCGTCTGGCTAAGGCGGTAGGTGCAGCGGCCGTCGATCAAATCCTGTCAGCTTCAGCGTTGAATGCCGTGAAAGCTTCCATGGATGGTGTGTTAGTGCGTGAATTACAAAAATTGAATTCACAAATGGTATTGCTGACTATCGCCATTTCCGGCGGGCCGTTCCTGGGTTTATTGGGAACGGTGGTGGGCGTCATGATTACCTTTGCCGCTATCGCCTCGAGTGGTGAGGTGAATGTCAACGCCATTGCACCGGGTATCGCTGCGGCGCTGGTGGCGACCATCGCCGGTTTGGGCGTGGCGATTCCGGCTTTGTTTGGTTACAACTATCTGGGTAGTCAAATCAAAATGGTGACCGCTGACATGCATGTATTTGTCGATGAATTTGTTGCCAAGCTGGCAGAACAACATAGCTGATATAAAAAATCTAGGTTGGGTTAGGCGCTAGCCGTAACCCGAAGTATCGGGTACGCGTTATCGAAAAAACTTAAGTTCTAAGAGAGCCATGCCTGTTGACCAAGTTCGTAGGGTACGCATTGCGTACCTTCACAAGGCTTGCCGGTACGCGATGCGTACCCTACGAAAACACGAGAATATTTCATGAAAGTCCAAGAAGAAAACGCCGCTTACGACGAAATCAATGTCACACCCATGCTGGATTTGGCTTATGTGTTGTTGGTGGTGTTTATATTGATGACCACTG
>CAZJYS010000059.1:0-3089 GCA_964550075.1 uncultured Methylomonas sp. | reverse complement strand
CCCATGCTGGATTTGGCTTATGTGTTGTTGGTGGTGTTTATATTGATGACCACTGCCGCTGTTCAGGGTGTGCAGGTCAATCTGCCCAAAGCCAGTAATACGCCCAGTTTGTCCAAGCCGCAGACCAAGGCTATTACCGTGACGGCGGATGGCACGATATTTCTGGATACCTTTCCAGTGACTATGGAACAACTGGAGTCCACGTTGCTGCAATACCGCGCGGCCAATCCTGAGTTGCCCGTAGTGGTGAAAGGTGATGCCACGGTGCAATATCAAAATGTGGTGGATATTTTGGCTTTACTAGGCAAATTGGAAATTACCCAAGTGGGTCTAGTGACTCAAAACCTGGTCAAGTAGCGCATTGAATCATGTCTCAGAAAAAAAACCTGCGGGTTTATATCCCCAGAATCATCGGCGGTTTGATTGGGTCGCTTTTGATTTTTTATGTGGTTAAGGTGATTGTCGGGTTTATTGACCAGAAGCCGACTAAGACCGAGAAAAAAATTCAGCCAATTACGCTGCTGAAACCACCGCCCCCTCCGCCCCCGCCGCCGAAAGTGGAAAAACCGCCCGAACCTGAAATCAAGGAAAAAATCGAAACCCCACAGGAAGAGCCCGAGCCGATGCCGGAATCTCCCCCCGACGAAGCGCCCGCGCGTGATTTGGGTCTGGATGCCGAAGGCACAGCCGGTTCCGATGGCTTTGGCTTGGCGGCGCGTAAAGGTGGCAATGGCTTATTCGGCGGCGGTGGAAATCCTTATGGTTGGTACGGTGGCCTGATCAAGAATGGTATTTTCAACTTGTTGAACGGGCAGGAAGAACTGCGCCGGAAAGGCTACACCGCCATCGTCAAAGTCTGGCTAAAAGCTGACGGCAGCGTGGAACGGGTTGAACTGACTAAAGGCAGCAACGATGCCGACATTGACGAATTGCTAACCAGACAGTTGAACAAGTTTGACAAAGTGGCTGAACCGCCACCGCCTGGCATGCAGCAACCGGTCAAAATCAAAATTTCCTCACGAATTTAATTATCCAACAGGTAAACAAATGGCGAATAAAACACAGCTGATGGCCTTGGCGCTATCCGGGCTGATCGGCGTCGCGCAGGCCGGTGAAAAGGAAGAGTTACTCAAGCTCCGCAACACCACCACCAATTTAATCAAACAACTGGTCAAACAGGGTGTGATTACTGAGCAGGCAGCTGATGAAATGATCAAACAGGCTGAGGCGGAAGCCGAACAGCAATCGGCACACACCAAAGCAGCTGGTCATAAGGAAGCTTCGCCACCGGCTGCGGCGGATGAAGTGGTGGTGGCTTATGTGCCGGATTTTGTCAAAGACGATATTCGTACCCAAGTGCGTAACGAGCTTCGCGAAGAAGTGGTATCCGATGTGATGCAGAAAGCTAAAACCGAGCAATGGGGCTTGCCGAATGCCTTGCCGGAGTGGACGAAGCGCTTCAAATTGTCGGGTGACATGAGGTTGCGTTCGCAAAATGACTTTATGGCCTCGGACAATATCGCCAATTCCTATTTTGACTATCAAGCCATCAATGGCGCCGGTGGGGTTCAGGCAGCCGGGTTGGACGCCTACTTGAATACCACCGATGATAGACATCAATTCCGCGAGCGGGTGCGTTTAGGGGTGGATGTGAATATTGCAGACGGTTTGAATGCCGGCATGCGTCTGGCTACAGGCAATCAGCGTGACCCGGTGTCGACCAACCAGACCCTGGGCAACACCGGGCAACGTTACGAATTTACCGTAGACAGGGCCTATCTGAAATACGATGCGGTGGATGAGCATAAATTCAAGTGGCTGTCTTTATCAGGCGGTCGAATCAAGAGCCCCTGGTATACCGGTGGTGGCGAGTTTACTGGCGGTAGCGAACTGATGTGGGATGTCGATTTGTCTTTCGAAGGTTTTGCCGGCACCTACCGCCATCGTTTGGATGGTTCAGACAGTTTGCTCGAATCACTGGATCAATCCGATACGGTGTATCTCACCGCCGGGGCCTTCCCATTGCAGGAAAATGCGTTTGGTAGCGATAAATGGCTATTTGGCGGACAGGTTGGTGTGGATTGGGGTTTCGATAATCAGGATAGTTTGAAAGTCGGGGTGGCTTATTATGACTACGTAGATATTGAGGCCAAGCAAAATAAAACTGTGTCAGGTACTTGTGATACCAATAATCGCGACAATGATGAGTCCATGCCGCAATTCATGCAGGGCGGCAACACACTGGCGACCATCTGTCGGGAGGGTACCGTGACTAATCCGGCCAATACAGCGGGTATGGTGGGACTGGCGCCTGATTACAATATTTTCAATATCAACGGTTCTTACGATCTAGCCTTGTTCGCGCCCTACCATGTGCGCTTGAGCGGTGATTACGCACATAACTTTGGTTTTGATCAGCAAGCGGTAGCCCAAATGCGTAATGGCGAATTGGTGGATGAATACACCGATGCCTGGCAGATTCGCGCCGATTTTGGCTGGCCCAAAGCGGAAGTGGCAGGGCATTGGAACGTGTTTGCTGCTTACAAATATGTGGGGCGTGATGCGGTGTTGGATGCCTTTACCGATTCGGATTTCCATCTGGGCGGTACCAACGCCAAAGGCTGGTTCATCGGCGGCAACTACGGCTTGATGAAAAATGTCTGGCTGACCGGACGTTGGTTGACTGCGGATGTGATTACCGGTCCCCCATACGGCGTTGATGTGTTACAAGTGGATATCAATACCCAATTCTAGGCAGAGCGTTATGAATATGTTCAACCCGTTTTTTAATCATGCCGTTGCTGCAGGATTGGCGTTGGTTTTATCCCTGCCAGTACAGGCCGCACCTAGGGAAGCCAATAAAAATGATGCGGCGGTGCTGAAGTTGCAAGGCATGGTGAAATCATTGACCGCCGAACGCGATGCCGCCAAAGCCGAAGCCGATAAGATGAAGGCAGAAATTACCCAATTGCAGCAGGAGAAAGCGGCTGCTTTAGCGGGTAAGGAGGCCTTGGGCAGCGAATTGTCGGCACAAAAAGCCGCTCAGCAGGACGCACGCAATCGATTGGAACAAACCAACACCCGATTGC
>CAZJYS010000058.1:0-10479 GCA_964550075.1 uncultured Methylomonas sp. | reverse complement strand
GTGACATTTAGAATCGAATCATAACTACTGTCCCCGTTGGCATCTGCAAAAATGCTCAACGCAGCATGACCGACACCGACTTGAAAAATTCCGGTAGCCAAAACAAGTGATTTAAGGAGCAAATGTTTCATAGTGTTCTCACTGAAATAAATAATTTAAGGGTAACTATTCAGTCCTTTGCTTAAACACCCCCGATTGAACGGATAAGCGTGAATGCATCAGGCCAATCGGGTAGATGCGCGTTGCTTATCAACCCTACAGATAAGCCGCATCGCCTGTTCATGATTTAAAGCTGAATAGTTACGATTTAAGATAAAAACGTTGGTGGCTACATCAAAGGGCAGTTGCGGCGATTAAATTCAATCCGCAAATTACGCACATCAGACTGATCAACATCGCCGTCGCCATCCAGATCGCCTTTACAAACAGGTTCAGTTGGTGAGGCTTTCAAGGCATCGACTCGACCATTCATCAACTCTTTACCATTAGGATCCACCACCCGGAACACTCCTTCTTTGAAACCCTCATTGATTTCTTCCAGAGTGGGCAGGCGTTGCTCTTTAATAAAGGCGCTATCAGTCGGAAAGCTCAATTCCGTGATGAACGCACTACCTTTTTCCAATGGCGGCACATTGGGCATCGGCATGATCATGTCTTGAGCATCGTCATACACAGCCTGGATTCTCAATACCAATAATGGGCCTGGATCTGGCTCCGGAAATGGAATACGGGGAATTTCAATCACGAAGCCTCTGAGCCAGTCCCACTTCCGCCAGTGCCAACGCCAGGGATCGATGAATCTTATCCATTGCGGCGTAGACATTGACAGCGTGGGTATCAGGCTGGGATCGATCATCATATCAGTGAAAAATCTTTCGCCTGGCTCTACACCCATTTCGTTTTTACCGGCGGTAATTTCGCCTACGACAGCAAAAGGTGTTTCATCGGCAGCTACAGCTATGTTCATTCCACCCAATATCGTGCATAGGCAAAATAGCAATTTGTTTCGATAATTCATGGTGTTTACCTCTCATGTGAACGCTAAGCAGATAAGCTCTGCACGGCTAAAATCGCATTAAAACCGTGGTTAGAATCAATGCTGATTCAGGATACTCAATAATTTGGTAAGTCGACCATCCCTCATCCGTACCGGTACAAATGTACTGCACACAAGCTCTTTCAATCCCCGCTACAATGGTCAATCCAATCTATTCCAGGGGACTTAAGACTATGAACGTCCTACTCATCGATGACCACTTTTGCGCTCGTGAGGGTTTGGCTTGTTTGTTAAAGCAGATTTTTTCCGAGCTGCAGGTATTGGAGGCGGAAAGTTTTGAGCAGGGCTTTAAGATTGTGCGTTCTACACCATTGAATTTAGTCTTACTGGATGTGCAACTGCCTGACAAGGATGGACTAACAGGTCTGGCGGAATTGAAAGCTGCATTTCCGGAATTGTGTATCGTGATGTTTTCCGGACTGGATGACAGGGCTTTGGTGTTTGAGGCTCTTAATCTGGGGGCGATGGGTTTCATCGTAAAAACGGTGTCCAGACAAGTCTTTATTGAGGCTTTAACCGATGTTTTATCGGGTAAGGTTTACTTACCGGCTTCAGTAGTCAGGGCACAACCGGTGCTAGCGACAGTCGATAATCATCCTGCAACACTTAGAACCTTATCAAACCCTAGTAACCTGGGTTTGACACCACGTGAATTCGAGGTGCTGAACTGGCTGGCACAAGGGCAATGCAATAAGCAAATCGCCAAGCAATTAGGCATAGAAGAACAAACGGTCAGAAATCATCTCCGCCCTATTTTTCAAAAATTCGGCGTGACTAGACGTACGGAGTTATTGGTCAAACTGTATGAACAAGGTATCGTGTTTGGTCAACCTGGGGTGGGGAATCGGGGACAACTCAATACAAGGTAGGCACTCAGATGCCCAGCATTTCAGCCAGAGTCGTCATCAGCATTTTGGCGCTGGCAGGTTTACGTAATAAGCGTGTTTGTACTGGAAACTGGGCTTTATCATGATCCGAAATGGCCCTTGCCGAGATAATCAGTGTTGGTATTGAACCACAGTCTGCCTGCACTGCTGCCACGATATCATGAGCTGTCTCGGGGTAATCAAGATAAAAATCACTGATTAACAGATCGGGCGGGCGAATATTATCCGCCAGCACTTTTAAAGTTTCTTTCAGACTGCTGGCGGTTTGAACCAGACACCCCCAGGCCAACAGTTGATCTGCCATGGCATTGAGTACTTGGGGATCGTCGTCAACCAACAGCACATATTGTCCATGCAAATCGACTGCAGGATAGGTGGAGTTGGTCCTGAATTGGCTGTCGCTTACAGGTAAATAAAGCTGGAAGTGACTGCCTCGTTGAGGAATTGAATAGAGCTTGAGTTGATGCGTGGGTAATCTTTTTAATACCGAAGCGACATAAGCCAGTCCGATGCCAAGCCCGGGCATTTGTTTATCCCCTTCCCGACGCGTACCCCGTATAAATTCCTGAAATATTTTTTGATGCAATTCCTCAGGAATACCACAACCACTATCCCATATACTCAGTTTTAACTGATCGTCGGCTATTTTGGTAGCCGCAATCATGACCCAACCCTGACTAGTGTATTTGATGGCATTATCGATCAAATTACTGAGCATTTGCCGCAACATAATGGCATCGCTGCGCACATTGTAGGGTGGTTTTAAGCGTAAATGCACTATCAGCTTCAATCCGCGCTTACGTGCTTGAGCGGCAAATTGAGCTTCCATACCCGCCAATATCAGATTGATATCCACGGAATTGATTAAAGGCGTTTGCTGCCCCGATTCCAGACCTGCGATATCCAGCAACCGACTGAATGCATTGTTGAATTCATCCACCGTACTCCCCAGTTTTTGGGCAATATTGACAAGTTCGGGGTGATTATGATTTGACAAGGCGCTATCCAGTATTGATGAATAACAGCCCATGGCCTGCAGCGGCTGTCCCAGATTATGGCAAAACTGGCGCAGAAATTCGCTTTTGGCGGCAGCACTCTCCTCGGCTTTACGCATTTCCAGAAAAGACTGACGCGAGTAGGCTTCCAATTGGTAACGGGTACATAATCCAAACAGATTGATAATCCACAGGATGATGAGTGACGGAACCAACGCCAGGATTTCCACGCCAATAAAATAACCGCTCAACGGCATGGCCAGCGCAGTTACCCAGCCCAAATAAACCGTGGCGCGTAACGGCATTAACATCTGTCCGTAACTGAAAAAATATATCGGCAGCAGGCCAGGCCAGGTTTCAGCGTAATATTGGGGCTGACCATCAATTAAAAACACGGCCAATAAATCAGCACTGGACAAAACAGCGCTAATTTTGGCAATCGTGTTAAGTTGCTGGAGTGATTTTGAACCAAAATGCAGGTAGCCAAACAACGCACACAATACAATTACAATCGGCAATCTCAGCCATGCTTCCAATAAACTCACATTCCCGGAATACACATCCAATATGATGAAAGCCAGAAACCCCAAAGCCCCCAACAACAGCGCAGACTTCATCGGTGCTAACAATACCGGATTTCGCGCTTGCCAAAATAGCAGCTCGGTTTCAGCATCGAATTGAGGAATGGCGAATAGTTGACTGAGATTGACAGCTTTAACAGCGCCGAAGAAACCACAAGTCTGAAAGCCATTGATGGGCCCGCTTGAAATTGCTTTAGAAAGGATTAGATCGAGAATGGTTTTAAGTTTACACATACTACTTATCCCGAGGCCTAAAATAGCTTGCAAAGCTTGATTCTCGCATGGCTGGCCTAACGTGAATAGTATTATGGGGTTGCGGCCACTAGTATTAGAGGTTTTCGCAACTCTTAATCCCTAACAAATCAGTCAATTCGATTGGGCCATTGCAAACAGCCTTCACAGACTGATTTGAAATAATGCGATTACCCAGTCAAACCAACTTTGTCTTGGCTCATTAAATCGACCCGAGCAATTTTTTGAACACTGGGCAACTCAAAAAATACCGATTTATATCAACACCAAATTATCCCGGTGAATCAATTCATCATCATCCGCATAACCCAGTAATGACTCAAACTCGCTACTGGGCTTACCCGCAATTTTTTTAGCCTCTTCGGCACCGTAATTGATCAAGCCTCGAGCTACTTCCTTGCCCTGTGCATCAAGACATGACACCAAATCGCCACGCTTGAATTGACCTTTTACAGCCTTCACACCGACTGCCAACAAACTTTTGCCTGCCATTTGCAGGATTTTCACAGCCCCATCGTCCAAAGTCAGACTGCCTTTTAACTGTAATTGCCCCGCCAGCCATTGTTTACGGGCGGCTAAAGGTTCGATGTTCGGGATCAGAAAAGTGCCGAGTTCGTCACCGGCAAATACTTGATTAATCACCTGTTCAATCTTGCCTGAAACGATGACGGTGGCTGCGCCGGAACGTGCCGCCAAACGCGCCGCCCTGACTTTGGTGTACATGCCGCCTCGACCCAAGCCGCTAATACTGTCGCCTGCCACTGTATCCAACAAGCCATCATTAACACTGATATTGCTAATTAATTTAGCGTCGGGATTCAGGCTAGGATTGGCGTCAAACAAACCGGTTTGATCGGTGAGTATGATCAGTAAATCGGCTTCGACCAGATTCGCAACTAAAGCGCCCAGGGTGTCGTTATCCCCAAAGCGGATTTCTTCGGTAGCGACGGCGTCATTTTCATTGATGACGGGTACTACACCAAAATCCAATAGTGTCAGCAAAGTACTGCGAGCATTCAAATACCTTTGCCGATCGGATAAATCATCGTGCGTCAGTAATACTTGAGCGGCCAATAGTCCATGGCGTTGGAACTCGTCTTCGAAACACCTGACCAAACCCATTTGGCCCACGGAGGCCGCAGCCTGTAATTCGTGTAAAACTTTTGGCCGAGCTTTGAGTTTCAACCTGCTGACGCCCTCGGCCACAGACCCGGAAGACACCAACACCACGTCAACGCCTTGCTGCCTGAGTGCAGCCATCTGCTCAACCCACTCAGCAATAGCCGGTTTATTCAGTCCGCGACCACCATCAGTCAGTAAGGAACTGCCGATTTTGACCACTACCCGCTGGGCTTGACGAAAATCACTCCGCTTCACGAGTCAACTCCTGTGCCTGAGCTTGCTTTGCTATTTTTTGTTGCTCAAGAAAATCCATAATGGCATACATTAATGCTTGTGTACCCTGGTTTTTTAGCGCGGAGATCTGAAAAACCGGGCCATCCCAACCTAATTCATCGACTATGGCTTGACAGTGTTGATCCACCTCATCATCCGGGATATTGTCGATCTTGTTGAGTACCAACCAGCGCGGTTTATTGGCCAGATCATCACTCCACTTTTCGACTTCGTGGATAATTTTACGGGCAACAATAACCGGCGATTCCTCGCTCTCATAGGGCACCACATCAATCAAATGCAATAACAAACCGGTTCTGGACAAATGTTTCAAGAATTGCAGCCCCAGACCGGCTCCTTCTGCAGCCCCTTCAATCACACCGGGAATATCGGCAATCACAAAACTGCGTAAATCATCCACTTTGACCACGCCCAAATTGGGGTGCAGGGTGGTAAAGGGATAATCGGCCACTTTGGGTCGCGCCGAAGAAACGCCGCGAATCAAACTGGATTTTCCCGCATTAGGCATACCCAATAAACCCACATCGGCTATCACCATCAGTTCCAGACGTAACAAGCGGTGTTCACCAGCTGAACCTTTGGAATACTGTTGCGGCGCGCGGTTGATACTGCTTTTGAAGCGAGTATTGCCCAAGCCATGAAAGCCACCTTTGGCCACTAGCAATTGTTGACCAAGTGCGGTGAGGTCACCAATTTTTTCACCGGTGGTCGCTTCGTAAACAATGGTACCCGGCGGAACCGCTACAAAACAATCTTCACCTTTTTTACCGGTGCAATTGCGGCTCATACCTTTTTGTCCATGCTCAGCACGGTAGGTCGAGTGATAACGAAAATCCACCAAAGTATTGACGTTTTCAGTGGCTACCAAATAGACACTCCCGCCATCACCGCCATCACCGCCATCGGGACCACCCAAAGGAATATATTTTTCCCGCCGGAAGGAGGCCGTGCCATTGCCACCATTCCCTGCTTCTACGCGGATTTCCGCTTCGTCAACAAATCTCATAATTTACCGGTATAAACAAAAAAGCCCCGCTAAAAAACGAGGCTTTTTGTATCAGTTGTGCCATAAGCACAGCCAAGAAATTTTACGCTGCAGCAATACTGATGTATTTGCGGTTTTTTGCGCCTTTTTCTTCAAAAACCACTCTGCCATCTGCTGTTGCAAACAAGGTGTGATCTTTACCCATACCGACGTTATCGCCAGCATGAAATTTGGTGCCACGTTGGCGAACCAGAATGTTGCCTGCTTTTACTACTTGACCACCAAAGCGCTTAACACCCAATCGCTGAGCATTAGAGTCGCGTCCGTTGCGGGTACTACCGCCTGCCTTCTTGTGAGCCATTTTCTAAACCTCGTATGTTAAGCAGAAATGCCAGTGATCTGGACTTCTGTGTAATATTGACGATGCCCCATTTGTTTCATGTGGTGCTTACGTCTTCTGAATTTAATGATTCTGATTTTTTTGTGTCGACCTTGAGAAACCACAGTCGCAGTGACTTTGCTACCTTGGACATAAGGCTGACCGACTTTTACAGCGTCGCCTGATTGAACCATAAGCACCTTGTCAAACTCTACGCTGTCGCCGGCGCCCAACTCAAGTTTTTCGATTTTTAAGGTAGTACCCTCTGCGACACGATACTGTTTACCACCTGTTTGAATTACCGCATACATCAGCGCAAGCTCCATCAAGCATATATCTGTTAAAAGTGAATTGCGGATTATATTTTTAATCGGCCTTGGCGTCAAACCTAAATTACGTCAACAACTTTGAGACTGGTAAGGCATTAGCTAATGGTACTATTGACAGTCTACAGCTTAATCAATAGCATGAGCGGCATTTTACCAAAGCCATGCGCTACCGTACATTAATTATAACTACTCATGATTGCAACCCATTCTCCAGCAACTTCGGCATTCATTGATTTCGACTCGATCAAAAACTTGACCACAGCCGAAACCAAAGCTGTCGATCAATTAATCCTGAATGAGCTTAGTTCGGATGTAGTGTTAATTAATCAGATTGGCCATTACATCATAGGCAATGGTGGCAAACGCTTACGTCCTATGCTGTTACTGTTGGCAGCCAAAGCCTTAGGCGAGGTTAACCAGCACCATTTAATTTTGGCGGCCGTCATCGAATTCATCCATACCGCTACTTTATTACACGACGACGTTGTAGATGAATCTGTTTTACGCCGAGGCAAAGAATCCGCGAACGCCGTTTGGGGAAATGCAGCCAGCGTTCTGGTGGGGGACTACCTGTATTCCAGCGCCTTTGAAATGATGGTACGCACCGACAACATGCGAGTCATGGACATCCTGTCCAAAACCACTACCGCCATTGCCGAAGGCGAAGTACTACAACTGCTCAACTGCAACAACCCCGACACCAGTGAACAAAAATACCTGGATGTCATCGCCCGCAAAACCGCCATTTTGTTTAGCACCGCTACCCGTCTGGCCGCCGTTATTTCCGGCGTCGACGCCGTAACAGAGCAAGCGCTTGCTGTGTATGGACAGCAATTAGGCGTTGCATTTCAATTGATTGATGACGCCCTTGACTATAAATCCAGCACCGCCGACCTGGGCAAAAACCTTGGCGATGATCTGGCTGAAGGCAAACCCACGCTGCCATTAATCTACGCCATAGAGCACGGCACGCCCGAACAAGCCCAAATCGTGATTGACGCCATTCGCCAAGGCTCCAGAGATGCTTTCAATGAGGTCTATGCAGTCGTCAAAGCCACAAACGCTATTGAATATACAGAGCAGTGTGCTGACAGAGCTGCCGACAAAGCCATTGCAGCCTTAGAGTGCCTGCCTGATTCGCCATACAAATCAGCACTGGAACAATTGGCGCATTTCTCAGTACAACGCGACCATTAGTCACTTTCCGAAAGCAACCCGCCCAACGCTCGAATCTCTTTCAACATCTTGGCATGAGATTTTTCCAGCTTTTCCAGAAACTGTCCGATAAACTCGCCAAGCTGAGATGCTTGGCATTCCCCCAAAGATAGGAAAAAACGCTCTTCCAAAACACTCATTACATCTTCATCCGCCAACTCATCCAACGCGAGCAAACGTTCATCCTGCCTTATCCCCTCGACAAATTCCGTTTTGCTCAATTCGACTACTCGGGCATTTAGATACTCGCAAAGCTGTAACACCTGACTTGCCAACGATGCCATTACTTCCATAAGCTCAACGTCGGCACTCAATATTTCCAGCTCCAAAGCCGATCGCTCTATAGCTTGTAACTTGTTTTTGAATCGCTTCTTAATCGATTTCATAGTCAACATCCTGATTGCTTAGCACTGCAAACTTGCTCTACCAGTGTAACCAAACCCGAACCATCTCCAAACCAAAAATAAAGCCACCAACCCAATCATTAAAAGTCCAAACCAAAACCCATTGTTTTATAAGCTTTTTAAACCAAACCTGCATCAGCTCGAACTTGCATTTATAGCGTTTATCCTTTACCTTAGTCGTCCACCTAAAGGCTAGGGGTGCTTACAGTTCAAAACATTTGTAGACTGGAAGCTGAGAAAAACCCTTTGAACCTGACCCGGTTAATGCCGGCGTAGGAAAGCCCATTTTTCCCTGCGCTCGCGATTTTTGTTATTCATACCCCTTGAGGGTATTTATGCCCTAATGGGTATTTTGGAGAACTGCATGAGCGCTGTCCGCAATGAAATTACTACCGACACGGGTAGTAGCGTAAGAATCGATTCCTATCCCGCCTCAGATAAAATATACATTCAAGGCAGCCGAGCTGATATGCAGGTACCGATGCGCAAAATCAGCTTGTCTGACACACCAGCGCATTTTGGCGCGGAAAAGAATCCACCGATTTTTGTGTACGACACATCCGGCCCTTATACCGATCCTAATGTAGACATCAATCTGCACAAAGGCCTGAATTCCGTTCGCGGAGCATGGATAGAAGAGCGCGCTGACACTGAATTACTCAACGGCCCCTCCTCCAAGTTCGGCCACGAACGCTTGCACGACCCTAAAACCGCCGATCTGCGTTTCGAATTGACCCGCAATCCGCGCCGCGCCAAATCCGGCCACAATGTGAGCCAGATGCATTATGCCCGCAAAGGCATCATCACCCCGGAAATGGAATACATCGCGATCCGCGAAAACCAAAACCTGGAAGCCATGCGCGACCGTTACCAAGGTCAGCACCCCGGTTTTTCCTACGGCGCCAATATCCAATCGTTTATTACACCCGAGTTTGTGCGTTCTGAAGTCGCTCGTGGCCGCGCCATTATCCCGGCCAACATCAATCATCCTGAGTTGGAACCGATGATCATAGGCCGCAATTTCCTGGTCAAGATCAACGGCAACCTGGGTAATTCGGCGGTCACGTCTTCGATTGAAGAAGAAGTGGAAAAAATGCTGTGGGGCATCCGCTGGGGTGCCGACACTATCATGGACTTGTCGACCGGCAAAAACATCCATGAAACCCGCGAATGGATCCTGCGCAACTCGCCGGTGCCTATCGGTACCGTGCCGATTTACCAAGCACTGGAAAAAGTCGATGGCAAAGCCGAAGAACTGACCTGGGAAATTTTCCGCGACACCCTGATCGAACAAGCCGAGCAAGGCGTGGATTATTTCACCATTCATGCCGGCGTGCGTCTGCATCACGTGCCACTGACCGCCAAACGCCTGACAGGCATCGTCTCGCGTGGCGGCTCGATCATGGCCAAATGGTGTCTGGCGCATCATACCGAAAGCTTCCTCTATACCAATTTTGAGGAAATCTGCGAAATCATGAAAGCCTACGACGTGTCGTTCTCATTGGGCGATGGCCTGCGTCCAGGCTCTATTTACGATGCCAACGACGAAGCGCAATTCGGCGAACTGGAAACCCTGGGCGAACTGACTCAAATCGCCTGGAAACACGACGTGCAAACCATGATCGAAGGCCCCGGCCACGTGCCGCTGCAAATGATCAAGGTCAATATGGACAAACAACTCGAAGACTGCTTCGAAGCACCGTTCTACACTTTAGGCCCGCTAACCACCGACATCGCTCCCGGTTACGACCATATTACTTCAGCGATTGGGGCTGCCAACATCGGCTGGTACGGTTGCGCGATGCTGTGCTACGTGACTCAGAAAGAACACTTAGGCCTACCCAATAAGCAAGACGTGCGCGAAGGCATTGTGACCTACAAGATCGCCGCTCATGCTGCTGACTTAGCCAAAGGCCATCCCGGAGCACAGATTCGCGACAACGCGATGTCCAAGGCTCGTTTCGAATTCCGCTGGGATG
>CAZJYS010000057.1:0-10540 GCA_964550075.1 uncultured Methylomonas sp. | reverse complement strand
AAAGCCCGCAACACATCTACCCGGCTGATCATTCCCACCAAAGCGTCGTTCTGAAACACCGGAAAACTTCGGATTGGTGTGTTTTGAAATTTGGCGGCCACATCCACCAGACTTTCTTCGGGTCCCACCGTGGTCGGGTTTTGCGTCATAAAATCGCTCACTTTGCCCGCCATGCTCTGGTTATAAGCAGCTTCAACGACAACCTTCATGCCATCTTTTTCAGAAAATATTCCCAGCAGTTTTCCACGTTCATCCACTACAGGCACGCTGGTCACCTTATGCTCCAGCATTGTTCTGATGGCTGTAGATACATCGGTTTCCGGTTTGACCGTGACAGGATGTTTACTCATGTAATCGGCAACAGCAATTTTAGCTAGCATAATAATTCCTCGTTTAGTCGTTATTATTGTTGGAAGGACCGTCCACCAGGGATTCAATCCTATCCAGTCCTTGGTTGAAGCTTGATTATTATCAATATCTGCTTGAGCCGCCAGCATTAATCGCGTTTTGCAGAAATTTAATCCGAACCCCTGATCTTGAAATTGTCAATTTTGGCTTTGGTCGTTGCTTGACGTCGTGATTCGTCTAAAATGGCCCTGATTTTTCACAAATACCGGATTTTGACTATGCCCACACAAATGAACCAATTGTTCGATAGCATCCATAAGTTGCCTCAAGTTCCTGAAGTGGTGCAGGCAATTATCAATCAGCTGAATAATCCACATGCTGAAATACAGGATATCGCCAAAAATGTGGCCAAGGAGCAAGTCATTGCCTTAAAAATTTTACGCCTAGTCAACTCGGCTCATTTTGGCCTGTCTCGCAAAGTGTCTTCGATTGAAGAAGCTACCTCCATGTTGGGCATGAACCAATTGAAAATTCTGGTGGTTGCTTCAGGCCTTGTTAGCTCAATCCCGAAAATCAATGATTTTGATATACGCAAATTCTGGGATAACTGTTTTAGAACCTCCGCTTATGCAAAATGGCTGGGCGAACAGGCAAAATTATCCGGGGATGTGGCCTACACAGCCGGATTGTTGGTTAATTTGGGAACACTGATGATACGCATGGCATACCCCAGCGAAGCCAACGAAATAGAACAACATGCCAAAGCCGGAAACACACCTCGCGAGGACATCGAAATAAACCGCATGGGATTTACGAATCAGGAAGTGGGCGCTGAATTATGTCGACGCTGGAAATTCGCGGATGATTTGATCTTAGCCATTCAACAATCCGGTCAACCATTAAAATTTGAACAGCCATCCCCCTATGCCTGTATCCTGCATCTGGCCCAATTTATCAGCAATTTAGTGGATAAAGGAAAAACCGCCGAAGAGATTCTGTCTAACTTTCCTTTTGCAGTCGCTGAAAAAATCGGTTTATCTGAAGCCTTTATAAACGCAAAACTGGCCGAAATTTTAAGCATAGAATCCAAATTGGCAGGACTGGCTGACTAGGTTTCTTGTCAGCAACTTAAATCGAACGGTTTGTTCCGATAGCTGGGTATTAAAACTGACCAAGCTAAGCCTTAAAGACAAAACCAATGCTGTGAAAGCTTTTAGGACGGATCAAACATTATCTTTATAACTCGCAAACACGACTTTCAGCAGGATACTTAACGTGTTGCCAACAATTTTATCGGATTGATTATGTGTTTTAGTGCAAATATGTCGTTAGGCTTGGGGGTGATTGGCCTGGCTGCCTCAGGCATCACTTTCATGGATAAAGATGAGGCTTTTTGGGTGCGTGTCGCCCGTGCTTACGCCATTTTCCATTTTTCGTTGATGGAGCTCATTCAATATTTTGCCTACCCCGTAGCGGATCAATGCGGTTACGGCACAAATTTATTCTTGAGCCAATTATCCACATACCATATCGCCCTACAGGCATTTGCGATCATGCCTGCACTGGCCACTTATTCAAGCGACAAACTGGCACTCAAAAAAGCCACTTTACTGGGAGTTGGCCTAAGCTCTTTTTTTCTGATCTGTACCCAGCTACCCAAAGAGTGGCAATTATTCGGACTACAACCCAACTTCATCGGTAACATGGTGGCTTGCCTTTACATGGGTATCTATCATATCGGCTACGCCATACCCGCTGCCTTTGGCACCTTGGTGACGCATGGTTCACTCTTCGCGCTGGCGTTGAGCGGTTTTGTCTGGAAAAACAATTGGAAAATAGCCTCTTATCATTGTTTCATGGCCTTGATGACGCTCTTCATGCCACAATGGCTATTAGGGGTTAGCACCGGTGAAGCCGCGGCAATTTATTGTTTTTATTCGATTCCTATTACTGCCAGCTTTATGCCCTACTTTAAAAACTTCTTCAGATTGCAAGTAGAGCAAACCCAAACCGCATAAGCTCCCATGAACAATGTTTTTGCTTTTAACGTTACCGACATCAACGGTCAAAACGTGGCCCTGGAGAGCTTTCGGGGCAATATTCTGCTGATTGTGAACACGGCCAGTCGTTGCGGCTTCACCCCGCAATATGAAGGGCTGGAGAATTTACAGCAAAAGTTCAAAGCCAAGGGATTTAGCGTACTGGGTTTTCCATGCAATCAATTTGGCCAGCAAGAACCCGGCAATAGCGGAGAAATTGCCGAATTTTGCGATTTGAATTACCACATAAGCTTTCCACTGTTCGAAAAAATCGAAGTGAACGGCCCGCAAAGCCATCCGCTGTATCAATTTCTTAAAACTCAAGCTCCAGGTTTATTAGGTAGTCAAGCCATCAAATGGAATTTCACCAAATTCCTGATTGACCGTGACGGCAAAGTCATCAAGCGCTATTCGCCATTTACAACACCAGCCTCAATTAGCGCTGTGATTGAAAAGTTGTTGTAATTCAAAGCTATCGCCTGAATAACGCAGTTGATAGCTGATTGATTTTCAAACGAAACACCCAGCATTTGCCAATTACAAAAATCGGGCGTTACAATGCCCTGCCGTTAATTGGCAACCTGGCCCCAAGCAAACAATGCTTCCGGCCTGAAGCAACATCAAGCTGAAGATAATACAAGATAAAAACAATAAACTTCAGCCTCACCATAAGCTAAGCAACTTAGGAGATCTTTATGAAAAAAACATTCATTCTGGCTGGTTTGGCCCTGGTTTTTTCAGGCGCTGCAAATGCAAATGATGTATTCGATAAAAACTGCGCTTCTTGCCATAAAGGCGGTGGCAATCTGATGAATCCTGCCAAGGATTTGACAAAAGACAACCTGGCTAAAAATGGCGCAGCCACATTGGATGCGATTAAAGCCATCGTTTCTAACGGCAAAGCCCCAATGCCTGCTTTCAAAGCATCGCTGGATGAAAAACAAATCGACAGCGTATCGGCTTATGTCCTGGAACAAGCCGAAAAAGGCTGGAAATAAAATCACACTGCCAACTAAGGCAAAACGCCCTGCGGTTGTTATGCAACCGCAGGGCTACCTTATAAACCCTTCCTTGCAAATACCTCTAAGTTCATTGCAATCCCCCACCGCATAGTACCCCTTGCAGGCTCAAACTAAGGCAAACTCACCGTTATCACGTTAAAATATCCTTATATTTCCGATCACAGACCTGTTTTGTGCTTGATTGGATTGGATGCCGATATTGACTACCCTATCTGACTTATGACGCAATCAAACCTTTTGATATACGTTAGGTCCGGGGCATTTCTAACCAGACAATATGATTTGTTCGGCCTCTTGAGGTTTTAAAAGCTTTCTTAAAATTACGCTTCTCGCGTGGAGATTTGCATGTCAGACATAGAAATTGCGCAACAGGCCAAAATGCGCCCGATTATTGACTTAGCTGGGGAAAAATTCGCCATTCCTGCCGAGCATCTCGACCCTTACGGTCATTACAAAGCCAAAGTGTCCCTGGAATATATCAATAGCCTGACCGACAAAACTGATGGCAAACTGATTTTAGTCACCGCCATCAGCCCAACACCCGCAGGTGAAGGTAAAACCACCACCACGGTAGGTTTAGGCGACGCACTCAACCGATTGGGTAAAAAAACCATCATGTGTTTGCGCGAACCCTCTTTAGGCCCTTGTTTTGGCGTTAAAGGCGGCGCGGCAGGCGGCGGTTACTCGCAAGTTGTGCCCATGGAAGACATCAATCTGCATTTCACCGGCGATTTTCACGCCATCGGGGTCGCGCACAATTTACTGTCGGCTTTGATAGACAACCACATCAATCATGGTAATGCGCTGGATATTGATCCGCGTCGCATTCAATGGAAACGTGTCATTGATATGAACGACCGCGCCCTGCGCAAAATCACCGTAGGCCAAGGCGGACCTGCCAATGGCTATTTACGTGAAGACGGTTTTGATATTGTAGTGGCTTCCGAAGTCATGGCGATTCTGTGTCTGGCCACCAGTCGTGCCGATTTGAAAGAAAGATTGGGACGTATCGTCATTGGCTACAAATCCGACAAGATCACCCCGGTTTATGCTCGTGATCTGAAAGCCCACGGCGCTATGGCGGCTATTTTGAAAGATGCCATCAAACCCAATCTGGTGCAAACCCTGGAAAATAACATCGCCATCATCCACGGAGGCCCCTTTGCCAACATCGCTCACGGCTGCAATACCGTTACCGCCACTAAAACCGCGTTAAAACTAGCCGATTACGCTGTCACCGAAGCGGGATTCGGCGCTGATTTGGGCGCAGAAAAGTTCATTGACATTAAATGCCGCATGTCGGGCTTGAAGCCGTCTGCCGTGGTGTTGGTCGCCACAGTCCGCGCATTGAAATTTCATGGTGGTGTCGCCAAAGAAAGCTTGAACGTAGAAAATCTGCAAGCCTTGCAAGCTGGCTTTAGCAATCTGGAGCGGCACCTGACCAACATCACCGAACATTACGGCCTGCCCTGTGTGGTCTGTATCAATCATTTCAGTTTTGATACCGAAGCGGAAATCGCTTTATTACAAGAAAAATGCACGGCATTGGGCGCTCAATGCGTGGTGTCAAAACACTGGGCACACGGTAGTGCGGGGGCTGAAGCGCTAGCCCAGGCAATCATCGACGTTGTTGATCACCGTGAGCCTGGCTTTAGCTACGTCTATGACAGTGAGTTACCACTGTGGGATAAAATTGAAACCATCGCCACCAAGCTTTACGGTGCAGCCGGTATCAGCGCCAGCCCAAAAGTCAAAGCGGATATCAAGGCACTGCAAGCAGAATATGGGAAATTTCCGATCTGCATGGCAAAAACCCAGATGTCATTTTCCACCAACCCCAACGCCAAGGGTGCCCCATCGGGTCATATTGTAGAAATTAGCGAAGTCAGATTAGCCAATGGCGCTGGTTTTATCGTTGCCATTGCCGGTGACATGATGACCATGCCGGGCTTGCCTAAAGCACCTGCTGCGGAACGCATAGACATCAGCGATGATGGGGTTATCAGCGGCTTATTTTGATATTTTGAAAAAGGAGTACAAGGTTTAAGCTTGTACTCCTAATAACTGCGGCTTTTAAAGATCTAAGAGCAAAAAACTAAAGCTTACCCAAAGCCAAGTAAAACATTTCGGTCTAACGCGAAGCAGTTTCAACCAAATCAATTGCCAGACGGCTCAAATCTGCGCCTGCAAATAATTCTGCAATCCCATCTGCTGAATCATCCCTAACTGCTGTTCCAGCCAATGCGCATGGTCATGTTCGGTGTCTTCCAGCATGACCTTTAAAATTTCACGGGTTTGATAATCCTGCACCGACTCGCAAAATTTCATCACTCGACGCAAGTCCTGCACAACTTTAAGTTCCACCGCCAGATCATTTTTCAACATGGCTTCCACATGAATGCCGACCTGTAAAGGTTCACGTTTTGACAAATCGGGCGTGCCTTCCAGAAACAGTATTCGTTTGATCAATGCATCGGCATGGGCAGTTTCATCCTGAACTTCATGCGCAATACGCTCGTATAATTTGCTGTATCCCCAGTTTTCATACATACGGGAATGGATGAAATACTGATCAATCGCTGTGAGTTCGCCTGCCAGCAATTCGTTTAAATACGCGATGACTTGATCATGACCTTTCATATTTGCTCTCCAGAAAAATCGAAAAAACTATCTATATATTTAGCTTAGGTTGGCTTGTTTAGGCTAATGACTCCGATAGTTGGGTTACGCTCTATCGAGCTTTTTGCCCTGTGGGTAACCCAACCTACGCAAGCCATAGGTATTGAATGGAATCTGAGCAGCACAAATTTAAGGCTCTTTAAGCTTGACCTTAACCCATTCGATCCGCGGGCCTTCCATTTTAACCACTGTAATCTCAAACTCATCAAAGGAAACAGTCTCATTTTCCTCAGGAATATCTCGCAATTTTGCCAGAACCAATCCACCTACGGAATCAGCATCTTCCAAATCCATATCTTCGTTTTCAATGTCTATACCCAATAGGCGTTCCAAAGAAAATATTGACAAACTGCCTTTTCCAAACCAGGAACCATCCTCCAGGGTTTGCCAGCCGGTATCATTGGTACGAAACTCGTCCTGAATATCCCCGACTAAGGCCGACAACAAATTATCCAAGGTAATAAAACCGCGCGGCTTTTGCCCGGCGATACCGATCACTGCAAAATGTGGCGCGCCTTGATTAAACTGGCGATACAGCTCCACCACCGGTAAATCGGAAGGGATATATTGAATCGGTCGTAAAAAACTTTCCAGGTTCTCCAGAGACTTACCTTGTTGCAAACCAAAGAATAAATCCTTCAGATGAATAACGCCCAGAACCTCGTTATTATCATCATCAAAATACGGATAGCGACTAAACCGGCTGTTAAAAACAGTATCCAGATTCTCCTGCAAACTCAGGTTGCGATACAGTGCGGTGATTTCATGGATAGGTCGCATCAACTCGGAAACTTCTAATTTACTGAAATCCAGGGCTTTGGCCAGAATGTTCCACTCTTGTTCATTAAAGCGTTCGCCGGGGCGACTGGAACGTAAAATCAGCTTGAGCTCGTCGGTTGAATAATGACTTTCGGAAGCATGGGTATGAGCAAGTCCTGCAATCCGCAGCACTAAATTCGAGCTACCGTTCAACAGCCAAATGGCCGGAAACATCAGCCAATAAAACACATAAAGCGGCCCGGCGCACAGCAAGCCCACCGTTTCCGGGTTGCGGATCGCCATGGATTTTGGTGCTTGTTCTCCCACAACAATATGCAGGAAAGAGATAGTACAAAACGCAAAAGCAAAAGAGATACTGTGGATCACCTCGGGTGAGCTGACACCAACTTTGGCAAATAATGGATGAAGCAACTCGGCAAACGCGGGCTCACCGATCCAGCCCAAGCCCAGAGATGCCAGGGTAATCCCTAACTGACAAGCTGATAAATAAGCATCCAGCTTGGCATGAACCTTGGCCAGAATCTGACCACGCCAACCCTTGGTTTGCGCGATGGCTTTGATACGCGTTTGCCGCAGTTTAACCAGACTGAATTCAAGCGCTACGAAAAAACCGTTCAGGAACACCAGCACCAAAGCGCCAGCGACCAATATCAATGTACTCATGCAGTGAGTAAGTAGTTGAAAAAAATCGTGCTCATACCAGATCGCAAACTATGGATTTTGACTATCCTGCTCCGCCGCTTCTTCCTTAATACGAGCCTGTTTTGCCTTATGGGTGGAGCGCCAAAACAGCAACCCCGCAATGACGACCAAGACCAGCAGGACATGCATCTCATATTGCTGAATTTCACCCAACATAGACTCTGCAGCCGCTCCAAACTGATAGCCAACGACCCCGAACGTGATAGCCCAAACCAGAGCTCCCAGAAAATTCAGGCCAAAAAATTTGGCTGGCGACATACGACTGGCACCGATTACAAACGGCGTGACGTTACGGACACCGTATAAAAACCGAAAGCCTAATATGACCTTGATGGGATGCCGATGCAATAAATCAAACACCTTGTCGGTTTTACTGTGCCATAACGGACGCTTCTCAAGAAAGGCAATTCCTTTTGAGCGCCCCAGAAAAAACCAGGTTTGATCACCGGCAAATGTTCCCAGAAATGCCGCCAAAATTGCCAATGACAATTCTAAATAGCCGCTGTGGGCCAAAAAACCGGCAATAATCAGAATTGTCTCGCCTTCCAAAAAGGTACCGATAAACAATGCCAGATAGCCATAATCGAGAACAAGTTGTTGTAGATCCATTGAATGCTTCGTGGATAAATGAAATGTTGGCCCGCTTGATCTTTAAGCAGAAAGACAGAAGAAACAGGCGGTATTCGGCATTAATAGCCCGTAGATTTAATCAGCGTCTTTATCATGCTGAGTGAGCGTGGCGCTGTCTTCGCCTTCCTTAAGCGATTTTTTGAAGCCTTTGATAGCACCGCCAAGATCCTCGCCTATATTTTTTAAGCGTTTGGTGCCAAACACCAGTATTGCAATCACCAATACCACCAATAAATGGGGAAGACTAAAACCCATGATAATTCCTCTTGTTACTCAACACGAACCTGCCAATAAAATCATTTACAGGTAAACAGTTTACTTTAAAACAATGGCAGATTAGTGAAAAATCAGAATCAATGCCTTTGTTACGAATTGCATAATATCACTCGCTTTTGTTTTTGATGAACAATCACAAACAGTTGTATCGATCGACTGCCTTCTTTAAAAAAATACAAAAGCACTGACCCACAATCTGCCTTGCTGTAACGATTTTTTCAACCCGGCCTTGAAAAAAAACCAGTGTAACCCCAACTCGCACCCGTCCGTTTTTTTAACTTTCACGAGTAAACATATGACTGTTGAAGCAAAAAAAGAAACCTTAGGCTTTCAAACCGAAGTAAAACATCTGCTGCATTTGATGATTCATTCGCTATACAGCAACAAAGAAATTTTCCTGCGCGAGTTGATCTCCAACGCTTCCGACGCAGCCGACAAGCTGCGATTTGAAGCATTGGCCAACGATAGCCTTTACGAAGGTGACAGCGAGCTGAAAATCCGCGTCGATTTCGACGAAAAAGCCAAAACCATCACCATTAGCGATAACGGCATAGGCATGAGCCGCGAAGAAGTGCAGGATCACATCGGCACCATCGCCAAATCTGGCACCAAAGCGTTTTTTGAAAAACTCACCGGCGACCAAGCCAAAGATAGCGAGTTGATCGGTCAATTCGGTGTTGGCTTTTATTCTGCTTTCATCGTCGCCGACAAAGTCACACTGACCACCCGCAAAGCCGGTGCAGCCCAAGAACAAGGCGTACGCTGGGAATCAGCTGGCGAAGGCGACTACAGCATCGAAACCGTCGAAAAAGCCGGTCGTGGTACCGAAATCGTATTGCACATCAAAGAAGGTGAAGAAGAGTTTTTGAACAACTGGAAACTGCGTTCCATCATCAAAAAATTCTCTGATCACATTTCCCTGCCCATCATCATGAGCAAGGACGTACCGGCTGAAAAAGACGACGAAGGCAACGAAACCGCTCCAGCCCGCGTCGAAGATGAAACCGTCAACAGCGCTTCCGCGTTGTGGACCAAATCCAAAGACGACATCAGCGCCGAGGACTACAACGAGTTTTACAAACACGTCGCCCACGACTTCCAGGACCCGCTGGTTCATGTCCACAGCAAAGTGGAAGGCACCAACGAGTACACCATGTTGCTTTATGTTCCTGGTCGCGCACCCTTTGATTTATGGGATAGAGACGCCAAACACGGCGTAAAGCTGTATATCAAAAAAGTCTTTATCACCGATGACGCAGAGCAACTGATGCCACGCTTCCTGCGTTTCGTGCGCGGCATTATCGATACCGACAGCCTGCCGCTCAACGTATCACGCGAAATCCTGCAGCAAAGCAAACAAATCAGCGCTATCAAATCCGGCGCAGTGAAAAAAGTCCTGGGTATGCTGGAAGACCTGGCTGAAAACGATGCCGAAAACTACCAAAAATTCTGGGAACAATTCGGTAACGTCATTAAAGAAGGCCCGATCGAAGATCACAAAAACAAGGATCGTATCGCCAAATTGTTACGCTTCTCGTCTACTCATACCGACGACAAAACCCAAAATGTATCGCTGGCTGATTACGTCAGTCGTATGAAGGAAGGCCAGGAAAAAATCTACTTCGTCACTGCCGACAGCTTTGCTGCGGCAAAAAACAGTCCGCATCTGGAAGTGTTCCGTAAAAAAGGCATCGAAGTCTTGTTATTAAGCGACCGCATCGACGAATGGTTGGTGTCCAGCCTGACCGATTTCGAAGACAAGCACATGCAATCCATCGCCAAAGGCGAATTGGATCTGGAAAAATTCGACACTGAAGAAGAGAAAAAACACCAGGAAGAAGTCAATAAAGACTTTGAATCGGTATTGAAACAAATGCAGGAAGTGTTGAAAGACAAAGTCAGCGAAGTCAAAGTCAGCCACCGTCTGACCGATTCCCCAGCCTGTTTGGTGACCGGTGCTTATGACATGAGCCTGAACATGGAACGCATCATGAAAGAAGCTGGTCAATCCATGAACATGATGGGCATGGGCGGCAGCAAACCGATCTTCGAAGTCAATCCGGA
>CAZJYS010000056.1:4165-10917 GCA_964550075.1 uncultured Methylomonas sp. | reverse complement strand
GCGAAAGATTAACGGCCAGTTTTAACGGTGGCAGACCGGCGTCCAGCCAACGCCGCCCCTGCTCACAAGCCTGTTTTAATACCCACTGGCCAATTTCACCGATCAGACCAATTTCCTCGGCCACGGGAATAAACTGGCTGGGTGGGATCATTCCTTCTTCCGGATTATGCCAACGTAGCAAGGCTTCTGCGCCGATGATGTTACCGGAACTGATCTCAACCTGTGGTTGGTAATAAACCAGCAATTCCTGATTGATCAGTGCGCGACGCAGCAGCGACTCCAGATTGATTCGCCGCAAGGCGTCCTGGGTAAGGTCTTCGGAAAAATACTTGAAGTTACCCCGGCCTTCGGCTTTGGCCCGATATAATGCCGCATCTGCATGTTGCAACAGTTCTTCCGAACTGGTTCCATGCTCGGGTAACAGGCTAATACCTATACTCACGCCTATCCGGACTTCCACGCCATTCGACAGTTGCCAAGGCTCACTGAGTGTGTCGATAATCTCGGCAGCCACCAACGCGGCATCCTGCGGATGTGACAAGTCTTCCAGCAATAATGCAAATTCGTCGCCACCTAAACGGGTCACAGTATCGATACCCCGAAGGCGACTACTCAATTTAACCGCGACTTGTTGCAATAATTCATCACCCGCCAAATGTCCAAAACTGTCGTTGACATCCTTAAATCGATCCAGATCCAGCATTAACAATGCCGCCGATTTACGTTCGCGACGAGACAAACCGATGCAATGTTCCAGGCGGGTGAACAACAACAAGCGATTGGGTAAACTGGTCAATGGATCGTGATGCGCCAAAAATTCCAGGCGGGCAACTGCATCCTTGAGCTGAGACATATCGGAAAACACCCCGACGAAATGCGTGACTTGATTGTGTTCATTGCGCACAGCACTAATACTGAGCATTTGCGGATAAATCTCGCCGTTTTTGCGCCGATTCCAGATTTCGCCTTGCCAGTAACCCGTCGTATTGATTTGAGTCCACATGTTGCTATAGAAAGCAGCATCCTGACGTCCCGATTTGAGCAACCGCGGGGTTTGGCTCAGTACTTCATCAGCTTGATAGCCGGTAAGTTCGGAAAAAGCCCGGTTGACCACCAAAATCCGCATTTTGTCATCGGTGACCATAACCCCTTCTCTAGCGGTTTCAAACATGGCCGCAGCCTGGCGTAAGTATTGATCTTTGGCTTTTTGTTGGCTGATGTCATGAATGATAATCCGAAAAGCTGGCTGGCTATCGACCTCTACTGCCTGATTCATTTGCATTCTTACGCAGAAAACATCGCCGTCCGGCTTGATCATATCCAGCTCAAAAGTTTGAGACTCATGGGTTTTTATCAGAGCATGACGATAGAAATGAAAAATATCTTGATCGGTAAAGGCTATAAATCGGGTCAGGGGTTGGGCTATCAAAGCCTTGCCTTGCATCCCCAAAAGCTGGGTAGCCTTCAGATTGGCTTCCAGGATAAGATTCTGTTCGCTAACGGTGAGATATGCTACTGGTGCCATCTGATACAAATCAAAGTATCTGGCTTTAGACGTTTCCAACTCGGCTTGAGCATGGCGTAGATTTTCGTTAAGCATTTCCAGCTCGATCTGATGCACCATTAATTCATGCAGCAAGCCTGTTTCGTCGATTGCCGGTGTAGTCTTCAGCACCGATTTTGTGACCAGTTGCCGTTCAGCCTGGCGACGCAGATCGACTAAATTGGTGACATTCATCTTTTTAATCATGGCCAATTGTATCGTATTTGTACTGCCAGCATTAATATCGAAACAATATTATCGCTTCAATGGTAACACCCAAATAACTCAGTCTTGGCACAACCTAATATCCGCTTGAAAAACCAAAACAAATCAGCCCCACTTAACGGGGTTTAACAGGTATATGGATTTTTTATGGGTGTGATAGATAGCGAAAAAGTAGGTTTTGCGCCAATCAAAAGTAACAAAAAAAAGCCGGTGTTATCCGGCTTTGTAACAGTGTATGAATAAGATCCGGGCAGTTTTTTAAGACAACTACCCGATATCATCCAAACTTATTTTTGCACCTGCATATCCACGATGGCTTGTTCGACATCGGCTATGCCTTTTGCCAAATCACCCGCTTTAGCGGCTTTTTTAGCATCTTTTAGCTTGGTATTAGCCCGTTGCAAACGAATCGAACTGCCTTTGTCGTTTTGTTCTTTTAATGATTCCAAAGTCGTATCAATGCTTGCAATGAATCCTTCCTTATCGCCTTTTTTGCCTATTTCAATGGATTGATTCGATAAAGCAATCAGATTGGTAAAACTTTCATTCATTGGGCTACCGGCTGCATGAGCCTGAAGCGAACTCAAAGACAGCAGCATAGCCAGCAAAAAGTATGTAATTTTCATAAATTGACCCCGTGTAAGTATTTTAATAATGCACTTGGCAACGTTCGTTGGTCTGAACCAGACCAATTAGAGGCTGCATCTGCAGTTAAACCGTAATAACCTAATCTGTGGCGGGCGGATAAACTCCCCCCGGGTATATATTGAGATATTCGGTTGCTGGGTGATTTCACCTAAGCTGTAAGCAGATTACGGCAACGCTTTGTCAAAGTCTGTACGCTAGGGCACATAGCCTTAAATCCCTTACGATTTGAAAGTTCTAGGCTTGATCAGTCCGATTTCTGCCACTTTGTATACCAAACCTAAAGCATTGTTATAAAAACAGCTGTTTGAGAGCTATTTTCCTGAAGACTTATTTGAATCATTTCCTGTCAGGGTGCGCTAACAGACCGACACTTAGGTTTAGATTGAGTTAGTCTGCCCAAGCATCAGAGAGGTTTTTAAGCCAGTCGTAAATTATCGTCATTGCCGCGTTGGCAGGAATCATTGATTTTACTGGGCTACCGCCTGCGCGGGAGCGACGATATTTGAGGAACGGGGGGAATAATTTCTGTTCATTACCAACATAGCGATCAGCACCCTGACAGGTCTTGTTTCCGCATGTCGGATTTTCCAATACTTGGCAGGAGAGCCTGTGTGTATATTCCCAATTTGCCTGCAAGGAATCGTTTGCTGGATGCCCTACCCAAAACGGATAGACAACGTTTACTGAATCATTGTGAAAAGGTGGATTTGGAATTCGCCGAAGTTCTTTATTTTGCTCACGAGCGAATTCCGCATGTCTATTTCCCGGTGAATAGTTTTATATCGTTGATCACCCCGGTTGATGGCGACAATGGTTTGGAAGTGGGTTTGATTGGAAATGAAGGCATGCTGGGAATCACGCTGACGCTCAGTGTCGATATTGCTCCGTTCCAAGCGTTGGTTCAGGGAGCAGGCTCTGCACTCAGAATCACTTCTCAACGATTTTTACTGGAGTTGGAACAGAGTCCGGCATTACAACTGGCTTTAAAACGCTACTTATATGTGTCTATGAGCCAAATCGCACAAACCGCAGCCTGTAATCGTTTTCATGTGGTTGAAGCCCGTTTGGCACGTTGGCTATTGATGACGCATGATCGGGCGCAAACCAATACCTTCCATATTACCCATATCTTTCTGGCTTATATTTTAGGCGTGCGTAGGGTAGGCGTTACCAAAGCCGCGCTTTCGCTACAAGAACAGCAATTGATCAGTTATCGGCGCGGGGATATTACTATTATAAATCGGCTTGGCTTGGAAGCCGCAGCCTGTGGCTGCTATCAAACAGAAAGAGCCATTTATGAACGGATTTTGGATGGTGGAATCGATAAGACTTGAAACCCACTTAACCACCTGTAGCCAACCATCCCTGGCACTACAAGCGTGATACAAATGCTTAGCTCATGTCTGTCAGTGGTTTTTCGTCAGAAAAGGCATTCCAGCCGATGACGATACGATAAATCAGCAGCAGCAGGGTCGGAATCAAGACGATCAGGCTTAATTGAATATCCATCATCAAAAGCAACCCTGATAAGGCAAACCCGGCCAGACTGACCCAAACGGTTTTAATCTGCCAGTTGAAATGCGATTCCATCCAGGTACCAGCGACGTCATTGCGATATAAAAAATTAATCGCTACACCGACTAATAGGGGTAATCCTGCAAACGCAAAAGCTAAAACGTGGCAAAAATAGACTGTTCCAGTCAGTTTCTTCAGCACGTCTAATTTATTGGTGTTTTTATCATTGGTGATTAATGTGTTCATGGCTTATACCTCGTTGTGGCAAAAATCATTGGCCTTGCCGCCAATACCTAGCACGACATTAATCTAAAATGGGTTGAGGGTCTGTTCGTTAACGTACCTAAGCAAGAATATTATCTGACCGGAAAATTGACCTTGGTACGCTGGCGAACAGACTCGCAAACTGATTGGAAATACGCTTTGCCATTGTTAGCGAGCAAATGCCATTCAATCCACTGGGCTCACAAGCTATGAAAAAAACAGTCCTTAGCAAAAATCTTTCTGAAACAGCCTGGTGGCTACAACCCGCACCGCCAATCAAGCCTGATGCACCGGGTTTAACCAGCAACGAAGCCAGCATCAGGCTGAAGCAGTTTGGCCCCAATCTGTTTCGTGATCGGCAGCAACAAGCCTTAATTATTCAATTTCTGTCGCGTTTCAAAAACCCGTTGGTGATTCTGTTATTGGTTGCCAGCGCAATTTCCGCGTTCACGGGTGAGCTGACCAATTTTGTGATCATTACCATCATGGTGTTGTTCAGCGTCACCCTGGATTTTGTGCAGGAACATCGGGCGGGCAAGGCCGCAGAAAGTTTAAGACACTCGGTTTCCGTCAAAGCCCGCGTGATGCGGGATGGTAAATCTATGGATGTGTCAGTATCCCAGGTTGTGCCGGGCGACATTGCCTTAATCTCTGCAGGAGACATGGTGCCTGCAGATGGATTGCTATTGGAAGCAAACGACCTGTTCATCAAACAAGCCTTATTGACAGGCGAGTCTTATCCTGTCGAGAAACATCCGGGCGAGTTACCTGCCGATGCCACCGACTTGCAGGATGCCACCAACGCCGTTTTCATGGGCACCACAGTCATCAGTGGTAGCGGCAAGCTTTTAGTCATCAAAACCGGCACTGCCACCGCAATCGGGGCCATCGCAGACAGTTTGACTCAACAATCACCGCCAACCGCGTTTGAAATCGGTACGCATCGCTTTGGTTTATTGATCATGCGCCTGACCGTGCTGCTGGTATTGTTCGTATTGCTGGTCAATGCCTATTTGGGCAAACCCTGGCTGGAGTCGTTTTTATTTGCAGTGGCTTTGGCGGTGGGTTTAACCCCGGAATTGTTGCCGATGGTGGTATCGGTGACACTGGCGCGTGGAGCGATGCACATGGCAAAAAAGCGAGTGATCGTCAAACGTCTGGCGGCGATTCAGAATCTGGGCTCGATGGATGTGTTATGTACCGACAAAACCGGCACCCTGACCGAAGCCAAAATCCGACTGGAACAACACGTCGATCCACAAGGTCAGCCCAGCGAACGGGTTTTGCAGCTAGCGTATCAAAACAGTTATTTCGAAACCGGCTTGAAAAGCCCGCTGGATGAGGCGATTCTGGCGCACGAAACCATCGATATCAGCACCTGGAAAAAGATCGACGAAGTACCGTTTGATTTCGAACGGCGCAGGGTATCGGTGTTGCTGGAAAAAGGCAATAGCCGCCTGTTGGTGGTGAAAGGCGCTTCCGAGGAAATCATTTCCTTGTGCACCCGTTATGAACAACTAGGCAATGATCAACCGATGACGCTCGATCCGACCAGTCGAGCCAAAATTCACCAGCAACACAATGCCATGGAAAAAGACGGCTTTCGGGTGTTGGGCATTGCCTGGCGCGAAGTGCCCATCGATCATCCGCATGCCGTAATCGGTGATGAAGCGGAACTGGTGTTTGCCGGGTTTGCCGGATTTCTCGATCCGCCCAAACAAAGTGCTGGCGCTGCCTTGGCTGCACTCAATGCCTGCGGCGTTACAGTTAAAATTGTCACCGGCGATAGTGATCTGGTGACTCAACATGTCTGTGCTGAATTGAACATCCCGGTCATCGGTGTACTCACCGGCAAAGACATCGCGGCGATGGATGATCAAGCCCTCCGCATTAGTGTGGAAAAATCCAATCTGTTTTGTCGGGTCAATCCGGCCCAAAAAGACCGGGTGATTTTAGCTTTAAAGGCTCGCGGCCATGTGGTCGGCTATCTTGGCGATGGTATCAACGATGCACCGTCGCTGCATTCTGCAGATGTTGGGCTATCGGTGGATTCGGCGGTGGATGTGGCCAAGGAAGCCGCTGACATGATCTTGCTGGATCAGGACTTACAGGTCCTGCATGACGGTGTGTTGGAAGGCCGACGAACTTTCGGCAATATCCTCAAATACATCATGATGGGTACCAGTTCGAACTTTGGGAATATGTTCAGCATGGCCGGTGCGGCGTTATTTCTGCCGTTTTTACCGATGCTGCCGACCCAGATATTGCTGAACAACATACTCTACGATGTGTCTGAAGTGCCGATTCCATTGGATCAGGTCGATCCGGAAGAACTGCGCAAGCCGCGCATCCTGGATATGAACTTTATTCGAAATTTCATGCTGGTGATCGGCCCGATCAGTTCGGCGTTTGATTTTCTGACCTTTTACATATTACTGAACGTTCTAAAAGCTAACGAAGCGTTATTCCAAACCGGCTGGTTCGTCGAGTCCTTGTCCACTCAGGTGTTGGTGATTTTTATCATCCGTACCCGTGGCAACCCGTTCAAAAGTCGCGC
>CAZJYS010000056.1:0-4065 GCA_964550075.1 uncultured Methylomonas sp. | reverse complement strand
GCCAAAGCCAATACCAGCGCCTCCGAACAACAATTGTATGCCGCCCAGGGCCAGCGTTTCCCGGAACTGAATCTGCGCTCGGGTTATACGCAACTGAATGAAACCCCGGCAGCCAAAGCCACTTTCGCAGGTCAGACTGCGGTGTTCGACACAACGCAAGCGGGTAGTGTCAGAGCCCAGGCCATGGCATCCGTGCCGATATTTACCAGCGGCCGCATCAGTCACCACATCGACGCGGCCGATGCGAGCTTTCAAGCCGCGCAGCATAATGAAACCAGCTCGGTGTTAAGCATCAAAATGCAAGTCTCGGCCGCTTATATTTCTGTGTTGCGCAGACAAGGCAGCGTGCTGGTTGCGCAAAGTCATGTCCAAAGTCTGGCCGCGCATCAACACGATGTGCAGCATCTTTTCGATGAAGGCGTGGTCGCCAAGAATGACTGGCTGGCGGCCAACGTGGAACTGGCCAATGCCCAACAACTGCTGCTGCAATCAGAAAATCAACTGGATATTGGCCGCGCCCAATACAATCAGGTATTGGATAGAAATCTTGCTGAACCAGTCAATTTAACTGCAAAGTTTCCGCAAATCCCATCCGGAAATTTACCCGAACTGAGCAGCAATGCGGCAACACAAAGACCCGAACTGGTCGTGCTGTCCAAACAAATAGAAGCATTGGAACAACAGGCCAAAAGTGTTGCAGCAGGCGCCTGGCCGCAGCTTGCCGTGAACGGCGGCTATCAATATCAGGAAAACCGTTATCAAGCCCATCAGGGGCTTTGGATGGTGAATGTCGGGATGGAATGGAAGCTGTTCGATGGCAGCACCCGGCATGACAGCGATGCGCTAAACCGCAAAGCCATCGCTTTAAAAGAACAGCTGGAGGATTTGAACAGCATGATCCAGTTGCAAGTCAGACAGGCCTATCTTGATGTGCAGGAAGCCCAACAACGCATCGAAGTCAGTCGGCAAGCCATTCAACAAGCCGACGAAAATTTAAAAGTCACTACTGATCGATATCAACAAGGTCTGGCGACCAATACTGAGGTGCTGAACGCCGAAGAATTACGCACCCGCACCCACGATAATTTTAATCATGCAAGTTATGACGTGGCCTTGGCGACGCTGCAATTGCGCTATGCCATGGGAGTTTTGTAATTGGAAAAACCAAGCAGGCTATTTACGTTTATCGCGCTGGGTATCATGGTTTTGCTGCTTGGTCTGGCCGCCTGGTGGATATGGTGGCGTGAACCTGCTTTCCCGGAAGGCTTGGTGCAAGCCAATGGTCGCATCGAAGGGGATCATTACACCGTGTCCGGCAAATGGCCGGGCAAAGTGGTGGCGTTGTTGGTGCGGGAAGGCGATTGGGTTGACCAGGGTCAGATCATGGTCAAACTGGATGATGTGCAAACCACCGCCAAACTGAATCAGGCAAAATCGGCAGTTGAGGTGATGCAGGCACAACTTAACGCGGCGCAAACCTCGTTAAGCGTGTTTAAAAAAAATGTGCCGTTAAAGATCGCTACCGCCAAAGCAGGGGTTAATCACGCCAATGCCGAACTAAGCGCCAGCCGAGCCACTGAACAGCAAACACTCAAGGATGCCGAGCGGTTTCAGGCATTATTGTTGAATGAAACCGTGGAAAGACGCCGTAGCGAACAAGCCGATTTGAGCTGGAAAGTGGCGCAGGCTCAACAACGTACCGCTCAGGCAGCCAGAACCCAAGCCGAAAAATTGCAAGCTGAAGCCGAGCTGGGTTGGGATCAAATCAACGCCAAAACCAGTGAAGTTGAATCGATTGCAGCGCAATTGGCGCAAGCCCAAGCCGTGCAAGCCGAAGCGCAAAGCATTATTAACGACTTGGTGATTCAGGCCCCAGCCAGCGGCATGATAACCACCCGCATAGTCGATAACGGCGAAATCGTCGCTGCCGGTAGTCCGTTATTTGATATTGTCGATCTGGATAAACTGTATTTAAAAGTTTACGTGCCGGAAAAAGAAATCGGCAAGATTCATTTAGGGCTACCCGCGCAAATTTACACCGATGCTTACCCGGATAAACCGTTTGCGGCAGTGCTGCGTTACATCGCTTCCCAGGCCGAATTCACCCCCAAAGAAGTCCAAACCCCGGATGAACGGGTCAAACTGGTGTATGCCGTTAAATTGTATTTGCAGGACAACCCGGAGCATAAACTGACGCCCGGCTTACCCGCCGATGCGGTGATCCGCTGGCAAGAGGAAAGTCCATGGGCGAAGCCGCGCTGGTGAACGACGAGCCGGTTATCGTCATCAGCGGCTTGAGTAAAACCTATAAAAAGACATTGGCAGTCAATGCCGTCAGCTTAAGCGTGCAGCGCGGCGAAATTTACGGATTGATAGGCCCGGACGGCGCGGGCAAAAGCAGCTTGATGAAAACCATCGCCGGTGTGCTGTCGTTTGAACAAGGCAGCCTGAAGGTATTTGAAGTCAATATCGACTCCGAAGCCGCTGCAGAAAAAATCAAAGGTCGGCTGGGGTTTATGCCGCAAGGGCTGGGCTTGAATCTGTATGGCGATTTATCGATTGCAGAGAATATCGATTTTTTTGCCCAATTGCGGCAGGTATCCCCCGAGCAACTGGCCGAACGTAAAGACAAGTTATTGGCGATGACGCGTCTGGAAGAGTTTAGAGATAGGCCAATGAAAAATCTTTCCGGCGGCATGAAACAAAAGTTGGGATTGATTTGTACGCTGATCCACAACCCGGAACTGGTGATTCTGGATGAACCCACTACCGGCGTCGATCCGGTTTCGCGACGGGATTTTTGGGCCATCCTCGCCGAATTATTGCGCGAACACGGCATGACGGCACTGGTTTCTACGGCCTACATGGACGAAGCAGCCCGATTTCACCGATTGTCTTTGATGTACAACGGCCAAATATTGGCTGATGGCGAACCGGATACCATTTGCGCCCAAGCCCAAGGCAGCATGGTGGAAATGACTACCGAGTCTCAGCCCGAAGTCCTCAAGCAACTGAAACCGCACTTTCCACAACTGGAATCCATAGGCGACAAAATCAGGGTGTTTGTGGATAAGCATTCTGTTGATGACGCCATCAGTGCTGTCACCGATCAGCTTGGCGGACTGAAGACTAACACCATCAAGTCTTATCCTGCCGAATTGGAGGATGCGTTTATTGCCTTGCTGCGGCAAGGTTCGTTGAATGAATCCACTCAAGACAATGACATTGCCCGCTTTGATCGGCCAGTAGCCGATGATAAAAGCATAGCCATCGAAGCCAAGCAACTATGCAAGGATTTTGAAGCCTTTCATTCGGTCGACCACATCAGTTTTCAGGTCAAACAAGGTGAAATATTTGGTTTGCTGGGCGCCAATGGCGCCGGTAAAACCACCGCCATCAAGATGCTGACCGGCATTTTGCCGCCCAGCGCCGGTGAAGGCCATGTCGCCGGCGCCGACATGCGCAACGCCGCGCAGACCATTAAGGAGCGCATCGGTTATATGTCGCAGGCCTTTTCGCTGTATCTGGATTTGACCGTGATGGAGAATATTCGGCTGTACGCCAGTATTTATGCGGTGCCGCGATCCATACTCAAACAACGCCTGGATTGGGTGATACAGATTGCCGGTTTGGCGGCAGCCATAGAACAATTGGCCGGAAGTTTGCCGATGGGCGTGCGGCAACGATTGGCGCTGGGTTGTGCGTTGGTGCACCAACCGGAGGTATTGTTTCTGGATGAACCGACTTCCGGTGTCGATCCGGTGGGTCGTCGGCATTTCTGGGAAATTCTGGTGCATCTGGCGCGTGTCGAACAAGTCGCTATTTTAGTCACCACCCATTACATGAGTGAAGCCGAACATTGTGACCATCTGGCGCTGATGTATGCCGGGCGGGTGATCGCCGACGACACCCCCGGCAACATGATACAGGCGCTGCAAGACGAAGCCGGTCAATTACTGGTCATCAGCACCGACCAACCCCTGCCAGCTTTGACATTATTGGAACAAGCCGATTTCAAAGGCGTGGCCTTGTTTGGCAAATATATCCACCTGCTGGCGGTGGATG
>CAZJYS010000055.1:1363-10945 GCA_964550075.1 uncultured Methylomonas sp. | reverse complement strand
GTTATGACGCTATTTTAGCCACGCACGGGTTCTGATATCCATTGCTTTACTGTAACAAATTCAAAAGCTTAAGTATCAATACTTTTATCTGGTTTACTTTATATGGACGTTGAATAACATGTCAAAAAGTACCGCCTAGATCTCAAAAAATCTAACTCACTAGCGAAGACCGCTAATAAAAACCCTATATTTAATTCATTATATGCAATTTTTATATTGCAATTCATGCAATATATGGGATGATATCAGGTCAATTTTCACTATGCTAGTAAAGCAGATCGTTTTATGTACCCCGTTATACATGGTGCTTTGAGTACAACTTTAAACAAACAACGAATCAATCCCACTATTTTGGTGTTAGAGAGCAACGACCAAGAAAGTAAGTTTGTTTTATCCGCTTTATGCTCTGAGGGTTATACAACCGTTTTTAAGCAGCATTTACAAGACATTCTCTCGGAACTAACTCAAAATGACCAATATTATCAAGCAGTTATTGTCAAGCATAGTCTGATACAACCGCAGGACTACGGTTTATTGAATGATGTATTAGCTTTATCAAACAAGCAAAATAAACACTTTATTTTGACTAGCTGTACAGATGCTGATGCGGTGACAAAGAATGAACTGTTCAGTGGTCAAAACTGTCATTTGATTGAACCTTTGAATGCCGATTTGCTGCTGAGTGCTTTGGAATCAAACACTTCTGATCAATGTGAGAATGAGCCAACACCTAGCTCAATGGACCCAATGACATGGTTGAATTTCGTCCAATTTAAAATCAAAACAATCCCCGAAGCCCAAGCGCTCACCCAATTCATTGCTCAGCTTTTCCCTGATCCTCAACGCGTTGAACTCGGCCTCAATGAACTGATGATTAATGCTATCGAACACGGAAATCTGGGTATTTCTCACCCTGAAAAGTCTCGGTTGCTAAATCAAGGTTTTTGGCCCGAAGAAATCTCTATGCGCATGCTGCGTCCAGAAAATATTTCAAAGCATGTTGAAGTTTATATTCACAAATGCACTGAAGAGATAACGGTCAAAATCACAGACCAAGGAAATGGTTTTGAATGGCGACAATTCCTTGAAATGTCTTCAGACAGAGTTTCGGACCTACACGGAAGAGGCATCTATATCGCTAAAATGTTGAGCTTTGACTCCTTGGAGTATTTGGACGAAGGGCGAACTGCCAAAGCCACGGTGCGGTTAAAGCAAAATTCAATCAAGCCATAAAACCTCGAAAATCAACTGTTGAATGATTCCTGGCGTTGCTCAGGTCATGAAGCCTTAAATGCAGACTGTTGGCGCTTTTAAATAAGCCTAAAATAGTTGCCATGCGTAAAATCCGTTCGAGCTGAGTTTATCCAAGCGCGAGCGGATTTTGCTTACAAACTATTGGCTGAGCGATCGAAAGCCCATTCCTCGACAAAGCTTTGGGCTAAGGGTGATCGGAAATTGAAATTGCTTAAATGATTTTTTCAAAATAAAACACCAACCCAGACCATTCTCAACTTTTAAAAGGGTGCCAGCGGCAACAATTTTTTCACTGCCCTACCCCCAGAACCCACCGCAGGTAAAGTGGACTTGATATCCATAGCCTCAGAACGATTGGTAGTTGATGGTGTTACTTTTAAATTAGTTCCAGTGTGACCATTCAATAAAGTTAATGATGGATGATCGAAAGGCGCCTGTTCCCAACGCACCCTTTCATCCGTTAGTGTCTTCATGAATGCCACAATGTCATCCATATCCGTAGCGGTCAACCCCAGATTTGGGCTAATAAAGCCGGGTTCCAGAGGGTCATAATGTCCCGCCATATCAGCCGCCAAATTCGAAGAGTTGATTCCAAACCCTGTGGTATCGCTGACAAAAATATCCCCGCGTCTATCACCGCCACGATGGTAAAACTCTACCGTCTGTCTTAGGGTGCCATAGCCACCATTATGGAAATAGGGGCCTGTCAGTTCGACATTGCGCAAACTGGGTGTTTTAAAGGCACCATCAATAGTATCCCGTTCATTTGGATCAACAGCAGAACCCGTACCCACTAAAAAGTTATAAGAGGTCAAACTGACAGGATCAAGGCTCAACTGCAGGGGATCTGCAATCCCATCGGCTATCGACTTGGCCTGACGGGTTAAAGATAAGGGATTACCATAAGGATCATCGCCACCTACCCCCAAATCCTCAGACGTCGGACGCACCCCAATATTGTAAAAACCTGAATCATATAAACCCACTCCACCATCGGCTACAACCATTCTTTCAATATATCCTTCCTGAACATGACTTTTAGAGGCTGCAGTAAACTCACTGCCTCGATGACAAGTCAGGCAAGCGCCTCGTCCGGCAAATAAGTTCATGCCATTGATTTGTTGTGCGGTTAATGGATTAGAAAAAGGATCTTCCCTGTAGCGATCGTAAGGACTATTGTTAGAAACCAAAGTCGCTTCGTATAACTGTATGGCCAAACCCCAGAACAAGGAAAAATTATGCTCCATTTGGGTGTAGCCATCGATACTTTGAGTTGCTTTCCAAAATTGTGGATTGAAAGCTGCCTGAATCATGACAGGATAGGTGTTAGCAGGTTTTAATCCCTTGGTTGCAGCGGCATAGGTGCCCAATACACTATCTGTTTTATCCACAGTTTGATTTGCCAAGGGCTTTAAACTTAAAACCTTACGTCCCAGTTCGCGAAAATTAACCCCCGCACAAGTCATTTCTCCACTACTTAAAGCTGGTCCTACAGCTTGTGAAGCCAAACTGGCATCAGGAATTTGCACTTTGTAGGGCTCTAGAATTCCGCTATTCAAATGATAAAAAAGAATGTTATCGGTAGAGTTGGGGTCAAAATTACGCCTTTCACCAAAGGGATTAATACCATTAAAGATATTGTTGGCTCGACCATCCCAAAAGTTTCTGAAATTGTAAACCGCATTAATCACAGAGGGGGCGTTGCGGCCTGTTGTCTGTCTGACTGAAATCCCACCGACCGAAAACATACCAAGCTCGCTTTGACAATTTTCTTTATTTGCCGCATTCAGACCCAAAAATGTCCGTTGGAAAACCCCTTGTGAGCCAATCACATCATTACTATCAAACAGCACTTTGGAATTCCTGTCAGCCGGGTCCTGCAAACGATGAAAAGGAAAATCTGTTGGTTTTAAGGTGTAATTGGGCGCAGGGATGAGCAATGTCCCTTGTGAGGGTGTTCTTGCCAGCCTTGAAACACCATCTAAGTCGGCAGCACCGGGGTTCATCTGATTTTTAAGCCTATGATCGACACCAGCATGGTAATGACAGCTGGCACAGGCCTGTCCATCACTGCCTACCTGCGCATCCCAAAACAACGCCTTACCTAAAGCAATGGCAGCAGTTTTATTTTTTACAAATGTGGCTAGATTGGCGGGTTCAGGTACTGCAACTGTTTTTAAGGATGGCGGTAACACAGCTTCCGTCTCAACCAGCGCCTGTGCATTGTTCAGCACAGCTGATATTCCCAAAACCATACACACCCTTAGCCAATATATGGGGTAAACATTCATTTTCTTTTTCTCACAAAATATTCAGACGTTTTATGCACACAACTCCGGTTCAATTAATCCCTTTTTCATTGCATTTATTAAGAGTTTCAACAAACTCAGAGCAACGGGGATTAAAAGAACTGGAGTAGCTAATTTATTTCACAACTATCGCAGAGCCGGTCAGCACCGCTGATCCACCTCTGGAAGAATTCACAACGATACGCGTGGGTGGTATGAATCCCGTGCTAATCGTATTTTTGATGACGCCGACGACTGAATATTGCCAGCATGGATTAGAGTCCACTGGACAATTATTAACGGTAGCTGTGTTGGCGACCTTGGTCATGGCTTGTGCCGTTGCAGCCAACTTGAAAGTCCCGTTTGTCGCTTGCACGGTCAATTTCAGACCAGTAGTAGCGGCTGGTAGGGACGAAGTTGCTATAATTTTTAAAGCCCCTTTGCCTTGTTTATTGTCATATACCGCCGACACAATATTGATGGCATCCACATTGACAGCCACACTGACACGATTGGTTCCTGTAAGCCCATTCGCATTGGTAACATTCAACGCAAAAGTCAACACCCCGCCGGCAGCAGGGGCTTTGAAGGTCAATTTCGGGGCCGCAGCTGTGCCACTTGGCGTTAAAACCACTGGCGTTCCACTAACTTGTTGCCAATTAAAACCTGTCAAAGCTGTCCCAAGCGGATCAGTAGCGGAACCCGTCAAAGTGATCGTAGTACCCGGAATAGTCGCTTGATCCAATCCGGCATTCACAACCGGGACTGGCAATGGTAAGGCAACGCCATTTGGTGGTGGACAAGAGGCCGCAAACAAGGGGCTCGGCATGGGCGCTGCCCAAGGTGAAGGATCTAAGGGGCCTGCAACCGGAGAAGTTGCTGACACAGTATCAAAGGGAGCCGGTTCGATCGGTCCTGATCCACAATATAAAAAGTACAGATCCTGGAAATTATTGGGAACAATTCTGTCGCCTGTTCTTACCACTTCCGGAAAAATAAATTCAAAATTGGGAGCGCGATATTGCCCCGCCTGAATGCCATTGGCTGACAGGGGTAAAGAACTCGCACAATTTGCACGTGGAATACGACAGGCCGTGCGACTGACAATGCGGATATCCCGGGTAAAAGGACCATAACTACCCGCCACCGGCTGAAACCGGAAACGCCCAATCACAGGTGGCAATCCAGGGTTTTCAGTTCCAATCAATCGATCAGATACCAAACCCGTGGCGTAATCGACATCCACCATAAAAATATCGACTAAGGTGGTTGGGTCCGTCGAGAAACCCACCACTTTGATACCTGAGGTGGTTTCTTGGGGCAGGTTGGCTATGGCTAAGGCGTTGGTACCCACCTGGGAGTGCTCTATTGCCACATACGCTGGAGGTATACCCGGAGCCGTATAGATACCCAAGTTTGCGATCAAGGTATGAGCTGAAATATAGGAATAAACAGCCCCGGTAGTGGGGTTTACTTCGGTTTTCCAGGTGCCGGAATAGTTAACGAAGTCTCCCACTTCGAAAGGGGCTTGACGGGTTGGATCAGTAGGACATGTCGAACCGGAACAAGGCTCAATGGCACCACTGGGTGGATCCATCACATATTGATTGCAATACTGCCCAGTGGCTGGCAGGGTAAAAGGCGGAAATCCGACACGTCCTGCCAATAATTCAGGTAAGGATGGACAGTTCGGTGAACGCGGCCTGTTTGACTCTGGACACAACAGATCATCACCTTGTGTGGCCAAGAATGGGTTGGTTCTTGGGATACACATGGGATAACCCGTCACAGAACGAATGGTCGGATTATCCACATCGGCCGTAAAGCGGGGGTCGAATGCACTTTCGATGACAGCGTCCGGCAAAGTAGAACCTGGCAAAGCATGAGGCTTACCAAATCGACCCACGGGATCATTTATCCTCACGCGAACAATCTCACTGGATTTATTGGTTTTTATATCCAGCTGACCGAGTTGGTAATTAATTTTTTCTATGACACCTTGGCCTATATTCAAATGTTCCTGAGAAACAAAAACCAAGCCAGCGATATAGTGACCGCCAACGATATTCCCCTGAATCCGGACTTCGTAGGAGGGTAAAACAGCATTAAACGGCGCCCCTGACGTAGGTGAAATCTGTGTATCAGCCAATGCCAAGCCTGTTTGCAGCGACGCTCCGCTTCCAGCAGGATTCAAATAAAATAAATCAGCCCAGGTGATCGATGTAGCAGGCATTTGCACTACCGTATTACAAGGAATAGTAATAGTAATCCCATTAATCTTGGCAGTACCGCCAGCCAAACGATCGTCAGTCGCTTTATGTCCGCAAGTCCCGGCAATATTACCCTCATCGAGTTTAGCTTCTTCAAGAAAGCCGATCATGTCAAACGCTCTTGGAGCTGCTGGTGGAGGTGACAACGGAGCCGGGTCGAAAATGGCAGGCCCTTTGGCATACAACGGCGTAGTCATGCATAACATCCCTAAGGAGATCAACAGCAAAGGCCATTGTTTCATTCTCGGCGTAGGATTATTAAAACCACAATCTTTCCGTTTTAGAGCTAGCTCCAGTTTCATTCGCACATCCCCATATAAATAATTGCAACCTTGATTTAATTTATTCAATTTCAATAAAGCAATAATTAAGCAAACTTCAGGCCAACCCGGCATCTCAGTCTTTGATAGCTCCAAAATTGTCGTGCCAGAAAAAATCACCCTAAAACTGACAATATTTGGCATTTATAGAAAATATGGCATGACAAACTTGTCAGGCATATAGAACTTCAACCTATAAAAGCAATCCGCTTAATAAAGCCTGCCCAGATTAGCCAGACCAAGACACCTAATCCCTTAAATCACCAATGAACCTTTGATCCCATCGAGGGAATAGCCGCTAAAGAATTTATAAAGCATTGTATTTAAACGGTTTTAATTTATGACAGATCTTACAAACCTATTAAATAATCAATTTTGAACAACATTTCTGTTGTGAAAACCCATTCATTTTGTGAAATTCTACACAATTATTTTAAATATTGTAATTTTTTTATTGAAATTTTTTATGCTGTTTTTTCTATTTGTACACATAAAAACCCAAGACGAAGGAATTTGACAGCATATTTCCCAGTCAGGGATCTGTGTCAGTTTGATCACCCCCCTTCTTAAGAGCATTCCCATTGATATCGAAAAAACAGGAGTTAGGCTTGGGCGTGGTTGTGATAAAGAATTGACTGAATAGTACGAAGCCGTTTCACAGCTGGATGCGCAAAACATATCCAGACCATCCAGGCTTTTTTAATCAAAGAACTGAAAAGTACAAATCATGTTTGGAAAAGGATTTTTGGAGAATGTTCAACTTTAAACTCGTATACAACGGGCATGAGTTGAACAACAGCCGTAATCGACAGGCTTTATAGCGTTGCTTGAATTGTTATTGATGACTATTACTGCAATTACAATAAAAACAAATATGATGAATATTGCGACCAGAGCAAAAAGCCCCGCCCTGAAAGGGAGTTTGAAACTTTGTAATTTATCTTGCAAGGCCGGGGCTGCCCACCCGACCTGCAAATCCTGAAACCACCAACAGCATCATGATCCCAAAAAACACTGAGAATCTATTCTGCAATGGCTTGATCAAAAACTATTTATAAAAAAATCGGTTACCACGGATATAGCCAAATTCATGCGTCAGAGAATCGCCGCAACCATAAGTGATACCTCTTAACGAGTCTCTTGGCACAAACTTCAGAGAATAGATACCTTCCGGCGCACTGACACCAACGTACTGAATACCAGCGGGCTCTGGGGTAAATGTACCAATCGAAGCACCATTCAACTGCACCTCAATTTCGGTTAATGGCGTTCCATAGGAGTTGTCGAATTCAAACCCAAACTCAGTTACCGAACCGCCTACTTTAGGTGTGACTTCAAGTGGTCTCGGCTCTGGCTCAGGCGTTTGAATACCTGTCACACCATCCGGACAAATAATAATGGGTCGATCAACAAGGTATTGGGCATTTAACCAATACTTTTGTTTTACGCCATCAATATCTGGGCTAGAAGTTCTTGTGCGCCCTCTTTTATCGACAGTAGTAATTTTAGGCGAATAAAATTCAGGATTAATTCCAAAATACAAAGAATTGATGCCTGCCAGGTTCAAACCGGGACAATTGATAGGACTATTGGTATCGGAAACAGTAGTGCATTCGTTACCCGGCCAAGCTTTTAAGGCTTGGGCGACAGTCATATTCTTTAGTTTGCTCGCATCGACGGTCACCACCGTATACTCAGGAGCCATCGGAGCCGTGATGATCTCAGCCGCTTGTAGCGACGTGGACAAGGCTAATAAGTGAAGAGCAGATAATTTATTTTTCATTATGATGCCTTATATTAAGTACAGTTTTGTCTATTAAATAAAAGTAAGCCCTAAAAACCCTGCGCTGCCCCACAGAGCTTTTAGGCCTGCCATTCTATCATAACTGATTGAATGTTTTATAAAACCTGTAACAGACAAACAGGTTCATAACTGAATTCCCGATACAAACGCAAAAGTTCAAACGATGTAAAAAAAATTTTTCGCTTTAACTTGCCACCATTTAACCACCAGATGAGTCGTATAAATTGCAATGACTTGCCGATTAAAAAAAGCAATTACTTAAAGTAAAACTACCATTTTATCTAAAGACTGAACGCTATCTAACCAAGTGGTAGCCGACGGCCTTTCGATAAATGTTTTTCTCCTTGCAAAATCCCCCCCTTTAAAAAAACTTCTAAACGCCGACCAACCTGACACCTCTGTCAGTTTATGCCAGACAGGGATGTCTTAAAATGACAGCTGGCCGAATTACTTTTCAGCTTAAATCAACTTGATCAGCAATATATTGCAACCAAATTTAAAAGCTCTTCACGCCACCGGGATACCTACAGAGACCAACAGCAGGTATCCAGTACCCTAATAGGGTCAACACCCGAACCTGGATTTCGCCAATTCACTTGTGCCCCAGAGGGCATACCAAAATAAGGGCATAGCCTACGAATGAAGAATTTGCTGAAGCATCGTGATAAACAAAAAAATCATTGTGTTTTGCCTTGATTCTGCGGTTTTAAAATGGCACTATTTTTGCAGTTTTAATATTAAAATAGTTACCACTACCCAAAAGGTGAACAACATGTTTGGCATGCACAGTTCGATATTTAGCGTATTTTCTAATACCCAGCAGACACCACAAACACCACTGGTATTTGCCACACACGATCAAAAATACATAGTCAATGAAAGAAAACAGATCGTTGACAAGTTGAATGCAATAAAAAGCAAACAATACCTTATGACGGGCCAAGATCCCAAAAACGCGTATGCTTTTCAAACGATCATGCTTAAAATCCAAAGCAACCAGATTTTTCTGGATTTGCCATCTAAAGATGACGTTTTAACAAAAATACTCGCACTAAGATGTATCGATTTTTACTGTAACTTCCAAGGGGTAAAAGTTCGATTTACCGCGAAAAACCCAAAAGTGACTCAAGTTAAAGCAGAGAAATTCTTAACCGTGTCCTTACCTGAAGCCATTTATTGGAAAGAAGACAGAAACACACACAGAGTCAAAATCCCCTTCTCGCATCAAAAAACCTATCTGGTCATTTCGCTTAAAAATAGCAACATCAACGACAAAAAGTTTCAGCTTTATGACCTCAGCAGCGAGGGATTTTCGTTTATCAATAATGACCCGTCATTATCCGGATTATTTAGCGAAAACACTGAATTGGTAGGACATTTTTTTACGGCCAATTACCCCGCGATACAAGCCACATTTCAGATAAAACACCTGGGCAGAAAATCGCAAGATAATCAAGCAGTAGACCTGATTGGCTGCCATTTCGTTAAACTCGACCTTAACGATGAAAGTCGCATTCAACATTACATACAAAACATTGAAATCCGATACCTGTTATTGAATTGAACCGCTTAAAGGATTTTCACCTGAAATCATCAAGAGCCGAGCATTGTTTGTAATCAGAAAAATCGTTCGGTAAAACCGGAAA
>CAZJYS010000055.1:0-1263 GCA_964550075.1 uncultured Methylomonas sp. | reverse complement strand
TAAGTAAAACCCCTACCGAATTTATCGAAGCGTGAGCGGTTTTAAAGCCAAGCTATTGAGGGAGCATTTCAATTCCCAGACATTCCTCAACTAGGCTTGGGCCGAACGCTAAATTTACCAATTGACTATTTATTCCATTAAAAAGTGAATTTATAATTGACATTTATTGCAATTTATTCTATTTTTAATCGTCGTTATAGACTAAAGAAATCCATGTAAATTGCCGCTGGCTTGCTCTCTCTTCTGATGGGGAGGGAGATTTTTTTTAGACTGAATAGCTGCGCAATCTTTTACTTTTTTATATCCATAATCCAGCCATACCCGCATTGCGAGTTCATAGGGAGGAAGTAGATCATGGTCTCATCTGTCCAAACAAATCGCTTGAATCCTCTGCAGATTAAGCCTCTGATTCAGGGCTCTGCCAGGCTGAATACATTCAATACCCCCTCAAGCCGCGTTAAAGAACTATCGGCAAGCCAAAGCCAAAGCTCAGTCACGAAACAGGCAGTTGACATTGCTTCACAAAAACGCAGCCTACATTTCAATATTGATCCAGAAAGCGGCATTCTTGTGGTTCAAGTTTTTGATGGTTCTGGTCAACTGATCAGACAAATTCCTCATGAAGAAATGATGTCGTTAACCCAGCACCTGGATGAGGTGCGCGGCATGTTATTTGACGACACCATTTAAGCTCAGGTTATCGATTAATAAGTTGCACGTCCGGGACGAGTCGATAGGTATATGGTAATGACGGTTGTAAACCAGGACTGACAGGTTAGCTACTATCCAGCTATGTAATTAAATCCTTTTCACCCTATGGGCCGCATCCTCAGCTGTTACCAGTAAGCGTAAACCAAAAAATTCAAAAGCCATACTTAATACCCGCTCACGCTGAATGTATCCAAGCGCGAACGGGATTTGCAATGCTCTATTTTTTCCAGAAAAAAGAGCATCTCGTGTATATCTGACATGACACCAATACTGTTTAGTTAAGTCGTCTCACCGATCTTCCATAGGGGGCAGAAATGGTTGACCGGCTGACGACTTAACCAAACAGCACTCTTAAATAGCGTTTCTGACGATTGAAATCACTGATTACCCGGCCCTGAAACCCCATTGGTCTGAGCCTGTCGAAGTGTGCTTTACACATGACTTTAACAAGCCCAGAACACAAAAACCAATCTAACACCTAAACAGTGCTGCTTACCTTAAACCGCCGACCTAATAACCCCATCAACCCGGTCAAAAATAACCAGCTACTAG
>CAZJYS010000054.1:0-11031 GCA_964550075.1 uncultured Methylomonas sp. | reverse complement strand
GCAAGCCTGAATGCGCGAGGGATATTACCAGAGATTGATAAGTCAGTAACTAGATTCAAACGCCTACAATCAACCCACCACAATCCGCCAGTCGCCACAAAAAGCCAATTGCAATAAGGCTTTACATATCAATACGATGCGGATATAGTCAAACCGTTGCCTAGTTAACCGGATGTGGTTGTCATGCTGATAAGCCCTTCTTCAATCCAATCGCCTGCTCTGATGCAACAGAATCAGGGTCTGAATAATGCCACACAAACAAAGCCCGGCCAGTCAACCGCAAATAAGGCCGGTGCAGCAGCTGTGCTTACCGAAGAGCAACAGCTTGAAATTCAAAAGCTCAAAGACCGAGATAGAGAAGTCCGCAATCACGAGCAAGCTCACCTGAGTGCAGCCGGAGGATTTGCCATAAGTGGAGCGAGTTTCACATTCGCAGTTGGCCCCGATGGACAGCGATATGCCGTTGGTGGCGAGGTGAGTATAGACACATCAGCAATACCCAACAATCCTGAAGCAACGTTACGCAAAGCCGAAACCATCCGCCGTGCGGCACTGGCACCTGCACAACCCTCCGCACAAGATCATAGCGTAGCCAGTAAAGCGGCTGCCATGGCACGCAAAGCCAGCGTGGAAATGTTACGTTCGCAACTACCGCAAAAAACCAGCGGTGCCAATCTTGATGTGAAAGCCTGATCTTTTCAGATAAATTCCACGGCAAAACCAACCCCGGCTTCAATCCGAACCACTTTTGTAGTTCTCACCGGCGCATCTTCTATTTCGGTGGTTTGCACTTCTACCAGTGCCCCCAAATGGGGTATGTGCTCCGCCGTGCAATGGATGAACAGACCACTATTGGAAAAATCCCGCATAACGCCAACAAAGGGAACTGACACGGTAGGTAAAATAATACGGATATTGGCCCGATGCTTGAGACGAGGATGTCTGCGTTTGTCCTGATCGTTCACATGATTCCTTTATGCGGTTGAATCAAAAAGCTGGTTTCAAAAATAGTCAAACAGGCGCTGCTGTTGGTAGATTTCGATTTAAGCATCATTTAATGGATAATACCTAAAATTCCGCAGGCTTTCAAAAAGCCGACCTGTTTTTCAATTTTATTCCCAGCTGGTTAATCAACAAACTGAATGAATGGCTAGACGACCCAGACCCAGACTTCGCGCCAACGCAGCTACTTCTCGACGCCGAAAAAGTAAACCAAGATCCTTATGGTGGCTAAAAGCCTTGATTCCCGTATTGTTGGTGGGTGGTTTTGTATTGTCCAGCTATATCGGTTATCTGGATTACACCGTCCGCGAACAGTTCGAAGGCAAGCGCTGGTCTATACCGGCTCGCGTCTACGCCAGCCCAGTTGAGCTTTATGCGGGCTTGGCCTATTCCAGTAAAGATTTGGAAGACTTACTGCTGCAATTGCATTATCGCCAGGATGATCATTTGGAAGCAGAAGGCTCTTATGCGATAAAAGGCAGCCAAGTCCATGTCAAAACCCGCGCTTTTGATTTTGGCGACAGACTACAGGAAAGCCTGAAAATCGTGGCCAACTTCGACGCCGGTACACTGGTGAGTATCGTCGATACCAGCAATGGTAAGGACTTACCAATTGTGCGTATGGATCCCATCCAGATTGGCAGTTTTTATCCCAGCCTCAAGGAAGACCGCATTCTGATCAAACTGGATGAAGCACCGAAAACCTTGTTGCAAGGTTTGTTTTCCACCGAAGATCGGGATTTTTACCATCACTTCGGTCTATCCCCCAAAGGTATTTTGAGAGCCATGTGGGCTAATGCCAAGGCAGGCGGCATGGTGCAGGGCGGCAGCACCATCACGCAGCAGTTGGTCAAAAACTTTTTTTTGACCTCGGAGCGCAGCCTGACCCGTAAAGTTAATGAAGCGTTGATGTCCATGATTCTGGAATATCGTTACAGCAAGGATGAAATTCTGGAAGCTTATTTGAATGAAATTTTTCTGGGCCAGGATGGAGGTAATGCGGTACATGGTTTTGGCCTGGCCAGCGAGTTTTATTTCGGCCAATCTTTGAAAACCCTGAATCTGTCTCAAGTCACTACTTTGGTGGCTTTAGTGCGCGGCCCATCCTATTACGATCCACGCCGCAACCAGGAGCGTGCTATCGAACGACGTAATCTGGTACTGGATGCCATGCAGGAAGAAGGCTATATCGATCAAGAACAAGCCTCGGAAGCCAAAAAACAACCTTTGGAAGTCGCATCGGTCACGCATCGTTCGGCAAATCGTTACCCCGGTTTTATTGATTTGGTGAAGCGCCAGTTAAAACAGGAGTACAAAGAAGAGGATTTGACTTCGGAAGGCTTACGCATTGTCACCACGCTGGACGTGCGTGCGCAGGAAGCCTTGGAAAAATCGATTACCGGTAAACTTAAACAACTGGAAAAAAGCCCCAAAAGTCATGACTTGGAAAGCGCAGCCATCGTGACACGTCGGGATAGCGGGGAAATCGTCGCCCTGGCGGGCGGGCGGGATGCAGCTGAATCAGGATTCAACCGCGCCTTGGATGCTGTCAGACCGATAGGCTCATTGGTCAAACCCGTGGTGTATCTAACCGCTCTGGAGTACCCCGATCGCTACACCATCGTTACCCCTGTCAATGATAGCCGGATTGATATACCGGCTGAAAAAGGTAAAACCTGGTCACCGGATAACTTCGACAATCGTGAACACGGTGTCGTGCCATTGCATACAGCTTTAACCCATTCTTACAACATGGCCACCGTAAGAATCGGTATGGATATTGGCTTGAGCCGGGTTGCCAAAAATCTGAAAAATATGGGCGTCAACCGGAAGCTGGAGCAGTATCCGTCGTTATTGCTGGGGGCATCGCCGTTATCGCCGCTGGAAGTGACGCAGATTTACCAAACTCTGGCGGGCGATGGTTTTGCCACCCCGTTACGCTCGATTCGAGCCGTGAATGCCGCCGACGGTAAAGCGCTACAGCGCTATCCATTTACAGTGCATCAGGCGGTGGATCCTGCTGCAACCTTTATTACCAATACCATCTTGCAACAAGTAATGCGAGTGGGCACCGGTAGTTCAGCGTATAAATACCTGTCATCCGACATGAATCTGGTTGGCAAAACCGGCACCACCAACGAGTTGCGAGACAGCTGGTTCGCGGGTTTCAGTGGTGATTACCTGTCCGTGGTCTGGGTGGGACGTGATGACAATAAATCCACCGGCCTAACCGGCGGCGGCGGTGCTCTGCAAGTCTGGGCAGAGTTAATGCGGCAAATCAGCAAACAACCCGTGACGCTGGTACAACCGGATAATGTGGAAATGAAATGGATAGATCCTGAATCCGGGCAGTCAACAGGCGAATCCTGTGCTGGCGCCAAACTATTTCCATTTGCCGAAGGCTCAGGCCCGAGTGGTTATTCTGACTGTGGTGCGGCAGCCACTGAAGAAGATGCCGATTCCTTGCTTAATCAATTAAATCCTTTTTAAACATGTTCAAAAAAACTCTGAGTACCTTGGTATTGTTGGCAGGCATGAGCGGTATCGTGAATGCCGAAGATTCGCCGATCAATCAATTAAAATCATTTTTAAAAGCCAGCGCCTCACTGACTGCAGATTTTAAGCAAGTGAGTTACAACAAGGCCGGACAAGTTGGACAAAGCAGTTTTGGTCAGTTTTATTTGAGTCGCCCAGGCAAATTTCGCTGGAATTACCAAAAACCTTTTGCACAGGAAATTGTGTCCAACTCTGAAAAAGTCTGGTTTTATGATGTCGACCTTGAGCAGGTGACCAGCAAACCTCTGGATGATTCACTGGGTGCTACACCAGCACTGCTACTGACCGGTCAGGTCAATATCGACGAAAAATTCAACCTTGAAGAGCAAGGAAAAGACGACGATTTAAACTGGATTCGTTTATCGCCCAAAAATGAAGAAAGCGGTTTCAAATACATTTTGATTGGTTTGAATCACGGCCAACTGGGCGGTATGGAGTTGAGTGATAATTTTGGCCAGATGACCCGCATTTATTTTTCCAACATCAAACTCAATCCAGTGCTGAACGATACGCTATTCGATTTCAAGCCCCCCAAAAATGTGGATGTCTTTGAAAATTGACGACAACTTGCTCATTTGCACGTCATTCAACAAAGCTTCTAAGGGCTCAGCCCAGTCTGGCTTGTCATCTCTAATCAGGTGACAAGCTTTTCTCAATCAATACTTCAGTGACCTTTGGTCGCTATATGTTTAGGATCGTATCCGCCAATCGCCTGAATATTCTGCATCAACTAGGGTTTAGACATTGTCCAAGCGAGTGCAATCAGCTATAAACTTGCTTTAGAAACCCTTTTTAACCTCATCCACAGGAGTCACTTCTTGCAATTTAAAGATTATTACCAAATCTTGGGTGTGAGCCGTGATGCAGCGCTGACAGATATTAAAAAATCTTATCGCAAGCTGGCGCGTAAATATCATCCGGATGTATCTAAAGAAGCAGATGCCGAAACTCGGATGAAAGAGGTCAATGAGGCCTATGCGGTGTTATCGGATACCGAAAAACGCGCGGCTTATGATCAGTTGGGCCCCAATTACCGCGCCGGGCAGGAGTTTCATCCTCCACCCAATTGGGATGCAGGCTTCGAGTTTTCCAGCGCAGATAATACCGATTTCGGCGATTTCTTCAGCCAACTGTTCGGAAAAATGGGTGGTAGCAGGTCTTATACGGGACCATTCGAAGGCCGCGGCGACTTTCATGCCCGAGGTGAAGATCATCATGCCAAGGTGCTGCTGGATATTGCTGATGCCTTTAACGGTGGTACTCGACAAATCAGCTTGCGAGTACCGCGTATGGATGCACAAGGCCATGTGGTTTTAGATACGCACACCTTGAACGTCAAAATCCCCAAAGGTGTTTACGAAGGACAGATTATTCGCCTGGCAGGTCAGGGAGCACCCGGCATGGGTACCGGCAAATCCGGAGATTTACTGCTGGAAGTGCATTTTAATCCACACCCACGCTTCCGGGTGGATGGTAGCAATTTGCATATGAGCCTGCTGGTTACGCCTTGGGAAGCTGCATTGGGTGCACTGGTTCCGATAGATTTGTTTGACACCGGTTTAAAAGTAAGGATTCCAGAGGGTACACAAAGCGGCCAACAACTCAGGTTACGCGGCAAAGGTATCCCAAGCACGACGCCGGGTGATTTGTTTCTCGATATCAAGGTTGTTCTGCCTTCGGCAGCCACGCCCAAAGCCCGCGAACTTTACGAAACCATGGCGCGTGAACTGGCTTTCGATCCGCGCAGTGACATCAGGAGCTAAAAGATGCAACCACAAGACAAATTGATTGAAGCTGAACTTGAAGATAACGGCCTTACCCTTGAACAACTCTCGACAATCTGCGCAGTTGAACCCAATTGGATCACCCAACATATCGAAGAAGGCTTGCTGGAACCCTTGCAACAACAAACAGAATGGCGCTTTTCCAGTGCTCACCTGGAAAGGGTGCAGCGCATCATGGTACTGGAAAGGGACTTTGAAGCCATTCCAGAACTGGCCGCTTTGGTGGCGGATTTACAGGAAGAAATCGAAACACTGCGGAAACAATTACTACGGGCAGGATTGGAATAAAGTCATTCTATATCCATAGTCCGTAGTGAATTAACCACATCTATTGCTTCAAACGGGTTTTATTGTCTATCGCTTTTTCGATATATTCAATCATCAATCCAGCAATATCCTTACCGGAGGTTTTTTCGATGCCTTCCAGACCGGGTGATGAGTTGACTTCCATCACTAAAGGCCCGCGGTTTGAGCGCAGCAAGTCCACCCCGCAAACATTTAAGCCCATGATTTTGGCAGCCTGAACAGCTGTCGCTCGCTCATGTGGCGTGAGCCTGATGGATGAAGCGCTACCGCCTCTATGTAAATTTGAGCGAAACTCGCCTTCCTTACCTTGTCGCTTGATCGCGGCCACCACCTTTTCACCAATCACCAGGCAACGAATATCGCTCCCGCCAGCTTCTTCAATGAATTCTTGCACCATAATGTTGGCATTCAGCCCCATAAAAGCTTGTATCACACTGCGTGCGGCATTATCGGTTTCTGCCAAAACCACACCTATTCCCTGGGAACCCTCCACCAGTTTGATAACCAATGGGGCACCGCCCACTTCGGCGATCAAATCTTCAATATTGTCAGGGTTATGTGCAAAAGCAGTAATGGGTAAATCAATGCCTTTACGGGCCAGTAATTGACTTGAAGCCATTTTGTCACGGGAACGACTGATGGCGACAGAGTTATTAAGACAAAAGGTATTCATCACTTCAAACTGGCGTAATACAGCGGTGCCGTAAAACGTAATCGACGTACCAATCCGGGGAATCACCGCATCGAAACCTTCCAGGTTTTCACCTTGGTAATGAATCGACGGTTTCATTGAGGTGATATTCATATAACAATGCGTCGGATCCAGCACACGGGTTTGATGGCCTCTTTCGCTGGCAGCCTGCATCAGCCGAACACAAGAATACAAGGTCGCATCACGCGACAAGATGGCGATTTTCATGAAAATTTTCTGCCAGACTTAAATCTGAATGGCATTAAAATCCTGGGCTTGGGGATGGGGACTTGCTGTATCAAGCAATTCGATTTGATCCCTGACCAACCAATAAGTTTGAAATCCCGCAGCCTGAGCGGCATCCAGCTCATCAACAATATCGGATAAAAACAGAATTTCGTTTGGCTGACATTGAATTTGTTCGGCAATCGTCTTATAAGATTCAGCCTGTTTTTTGCCGCCTATCCGGGTATCGAAATAGCCGGAAAACAAGGAAGTCAAATCGCCAAACTCGGTATGCGCAAACAACAGTTTTTGCGCATGCACTGAACCGGATGAATACACATATAGCGTATATCCCTGTTGTTTCCAGGCTTTCAGTTGCAGTGCGGCATCGGCATAAATATGGCCTTTAAAGTCGCCAGATTGGTAACCGGCTTCCCAAATCAAGCCTTGCATGGCTTTTAAAGGGGTGATTTTTTGATCACGGTCTATCCAGTCAATGAATTGGCTGATGAGTTGCTCAATATCCGGGGTGCCACCCATTTCATTTCGCGCGTCATTCAACAAGGTTTCGACTTCATCCATTTGCTGATGAGTTCGAATAAAATCCGGCAAATGCGCTCGTGCGTAGGGAAACAAAACCTCTTTGACAAAGGACAACGACGAAGTCGTACCTTCAATATCGGTAACGATGGCCTTGATCATAAAGTAGCCAGATACTGATCAAGAGTTGGAAATTGCTCTGCGATCGGATTACCGGTAAATTCAGCGACCCAGCCGTCTTCGGTGGTAAATAAGCGGATGCATTTGAAATCGGGATTCTCACCCATATCGAACCAATGCGTAGTGTTGGCCGGAACGCTGATCAAATCGCCTTGTTCACAAAGTACCGCATAAACTGTATCTGCAACATGCAAATAAAACAGGCCGCGCCCTTCGACGAAAAAACGCACTTCAAAATCGCTGTGGGTATGTTCGGCAAGAAATTTTTGTCGCAATTGATCTTTGTTGGGATGATCGGCTTGCAAACTGATGACATCGACAGATTGAAAGCCATATTGCTGCTTTAGTCGGGCAATCGGACTTTGATAGGCATCCAGAACCGCTTGGGCATCCGCATCAGCAGTAAAGACGCTTTCCGCCTGCCACCGCTCGAACTTTACATCCAGGTCTTTCAGTTGTGCGGCAATTTCATTAAAGTCGCGAAAAGTAGTGCCTTGCTGGGGCTGTTCGGCTGAAAAAATGGTTAATGCGCTCATACTGGCTTGACTCCTTGTAGACGAATTTCACAATCAAATAAAAATTCCAGTGCTTCCAGGTGACGTAGCGTATCCGTTACTGAAGCACCCCAGGTATAAAAGCCATGACCGGCTATCACATAGGCATGAATATCACCCTGCTTATTCAAATAATCATCAACGACAGCAGCCAATCGTGGGATGTTCTGGTCATTGGCAAATATCGGGATGGTAATCAGAGTGTCATGGGTATCTATGCCAGCCAAAGCCTTCAACAATTCGTAATTTTCCAACACAATTTTGTCTTTAAACAGTCTGGCTACTAAAGTCGCATTGATGGAATGAGGGTGCAAAACTGCCTGAATTTGCGGATAACGTTGATATAACGAGGTGTGCAGCAAGGTTTCGGCAGAAGGTTTTTGTCCGTCCAACGAATGCCCCTGACTATCGATCAACATGATGTCATCAGGTTTTAGATGGCCTTTATGTCTACCGGAAACCGTAATGGCAATATTGCCGTCACTCAAGCGCGCAGAAAAATTACCGCTGGTGGCTGGTACCCAGCCCTTGCTGTCAATGAAACGCCCGGCAGCGATTAATTCATCAGCCTTGCTATAAAATTCGTCAGTTTTTAAAGTCATTGGGAAAAGTTTTGCGGATTGCAAAAAAGAAAGAGTTGGCCTGTAAGCCGGGTTCTGTCGAGAACAGCCATTCATCTAGGCGTCAGATCACTCTGACGCTCAAGCAATCTACCCAGGCGCCGCGCGGGCCACGCGTCTGCGCCTCTATTTGATCTTGCTCCGGGTGGGGTTTTCCCTGCCACGCCTGTTACCAGGCGCGCGGTGCGCTCTTACCGCACCATTTCACCCTTACCGGGTTCCGAAAAACCAGGCGGTATATTTTCTGCGGCACTTTCCGTAGGCTCACGCCTCCCAGGCATTACCTGGCACCCTGCCCTATGGAGCCCGGACTTTCCTCCCTTTCATTTTCATGAAACGGCGGCTGCTCGGCCAACTCTGGAGCAGATTATACAGGACTTCTCGATCTTATAGAGGGCGCAAAACCGTTTTTCGAATTTAACTTTGGCCTTGACCTTCTGCGATACGCTTTTCGCGATCTTCCCGGGCATGTTCCAGTTTCGCAAATACTCTAAGAATATCGGTGGCTGACAAAATTCCGATGAGTTTGTTGTTGTCTACGACAGGTAACGCGCCAATCCGATGTTCAGCCATCATGGCCGCCGCGTCGGACAATAAGGTATCACCTGTAACGGTATAAACGCCCCGATGCATGATGTGCACTACTTTTTGCGATACCACATGCAATTGAGTGTTGTCTTTGTTGGCTTCAACTGCCTGAGAATTACTTTTTGGCCCCAAAGCTTTGTAAAGGTCGCGATCTGAAACAATACCGACTAGCTTGCCTTTTTCCACGACCGGCAAATGTCTGATTTTTTCGTAATGAATTAAAAAGAATACCCGATCAATTAGATCGTGAGGTTCAACAGTAAATACTTTGCTGGTCATCAGCTCGGCGACGCGCATGGAGTTCTCCTTATAAAAATTAACTGATAAGGATAAGGAATTAGTCATCGCTTGACAAGAAACTGTACCAATACGATTTTTTGCTACAGTGATTACACGAAACTTATCTGACATTAAAAGCTGCAAATCAGTTGCATGCAGTCATTGACTGGCAGATTAATGGTTGATCTTGAGCCCACTCAAACTGAATGAAGAAAATTCCCTCTGACCGAGGGTTGCTGTTGATGGGTTTTGGTTGTATTACCTTGCATCGAAGATGCTGCCTGCGACTCATGATAAGTTGTTTTTGGAGCTTCTTTATCGGGTGGCAGTAAAAAAACTAAAGCAGCAATGGCCGCTGAGGTTAGTATGAAATTTGATTTTTTTATTTTAATCATAGTCTTCACCTATATTTACCATGTTGATAGGGATTTTGGATGGCATTACCAACTCAAAACCGCAGTTGATGCAGCTTACAAAGCGATAACTATGCCAACATTTCCCCTACAACAAAAAAGATAGCAAAAGCGGTATCCACCAACACTCAAGACTCTGTTTTATATAATTTTTCAACTTAACCTCATCATTTTTTAGCGCTGTTATTCCTATCGAAACACTGAAGCCACCAGCAGAGTGACTAAAAATGACTGTCATTAACTGCCAGATACCGTCTCAACTGACAAAAGTGTCAGTTCTATATGACCAAGCCAAAGACTTAAACATTGATTTGAATGCTTGTGGTTAGCCGCCCGCCGCGTTGTGGGGTACAATCTTTGCCTGTATTGTAATGGTCGCTTCGACCCTATTCTGAGCAACACTGATGACACCCGCGCAATTTTCCGAATATGCCCAACAGGGCTACAACCGCATCCCGGTCTGCCGTGAAGTTTTGGCTGATTTGGACACACCGCTCAGCGCCTATTTAAAATTGGCTGATGGTGCCTATTCCTATTTATTCGAATCGGTACATGGTGGAGAACAATGGGGACGCTATTCGATCATTGGTTTACCCTGCAAAACCCGCATCAAAATTTTTGCTCATACCATCCATGTCGAACGTGAAGGTGCCGCCACAGAAAGTTTTGAGCATCTCCAGCCGCTACAGTGGGTAGAAGAATTCCGTCAACAATATAAAGTGCCGGATGTACCGGGTTTACCGCGCTTTAATGGCGGACTGGTGGGTTATTTTGGTTACGAAACAATCGGTTACATCGAGCCTCGCCTGCAGGCCAACGATAAACCGGACCCGATCGGTACACCGGACATTCTGTTGATGGTGTCGCAAGACTTGCTGGTATTCGATAACCTGTCCGGCAAAATGCTGCTGTTAACCCATGCTGATCCGAGTCAAGATAACGCCTACCACAACGCCAAAGCTCGACTGGATCGGCTGGTGGCAAAATTGCGTGAGCCACATGCTCATCCAAAACCACATACAAGCAGCAAACATGTTCAGGAAACGGATTTCGTGTCGGGCTTTACTCAGCAAGGTTTTGAAGACGCGGTAGGCAAAGCCAAGCAATACATCACCGACGGTGACTGCATGCAGGTGGTATTGTCGCAGCGCATGTCGATACCCTTCGGTGCTGCACCACTGGATTTATACCGTTCCTTGCGTTGCCTGAATCCATCCCCTTACATGTATTACTTGAACCTGGAAGACTTCCATATTGTCGGTTCGTCTCCGGAAATTCTAGTGCGCCTGGAAG
>CAZJYS010000053.1:0-11200 GCA_964550075.1 uncultured Methylomonas sp. | reverse complement strand
ACTGATCACTATCCGATTGGAGTGACGAAAGCAACAAAGGGATATTAGATAAGTACAATCAGCCTTAACGCAACATCAACCCCATATTAACGGCAATGTGCGCCAGTTCTGCTGTAGTGGCTGCATGCAGTTTTTTCTTGATTTGGGTGGCGTAGTTAGCGACGGTTTTGTTGCCCAAGCACAGCTGATCGGCAATTTTATGCACGGTCAGGCCTTGAGCCAACAAATTGAAAACATCAAATTCTCTGGGCGAAAACTCGCTGATCACCGCCTGAAAATCACAAGGATGTGGCTCAGCGCTGCCTTTGATCAAACCAGTCTCAATATACTCATCACCTTGCATGATGGCATTGATGGCTTCAGTCAAAATTTCCGGCGCACTATTTTTGGTGATATAGCCTTTGGCTCCGGCACTCAAGGCGCGATTGATGTAAACCTGCTCGTGATGCACGCTGAATACCAAAATCAAAGCTTCCGGGTCGCGCTGCATAATGCGGCGTATGGTTTCCAGGCCGCCAATGCCGGGCATGGATAAATCCATCACCACGATATCGGGTTGTAATTCCTGATAAATCTGAATAGCTTGTTCGCCGCGCGAGGCTTCACCGATGACATTGATCGTGTGGCCAGCCGCCAGCAACATTTTAAACCCGGCTCTAACCACCGCATGATCATCCACCAGGATAATGTTGATTTTGGGGTTCATGACAGTGGAATCCATGCGTTAATCGTCATACCCGCCCCGGGCTGTGACTGAATTTTGAGCTCACCATTCAGCGATTTGATACGTTCTCTCATGCCTCTTAAACCAAAGCCTCTATTGCTGTCAGCAAGATTACAACCCACCCCATCATCCTGAACTTTGAGTTGGACGGTTTTTTCCTGTTCGTTGATTTGTAAGTCAATAACCACGCTTTGCGCCTGGGCGTGGCGGATGATATTGGTTAAACATTCCTGTATTACCCGGAATATCTGCCGAGTGATGTTTTTATCCAGGCCATCCACTTCATCACTGCACTGGATGGTCAGACTGAGTTCAGCGTAGCGCTCAGACCAGTGATTGATCATATCTTCCAGTGTGGCTTTTAAACCCAGTTCGGTTAACACTAACGGGTGTAATTGCTGCATCATGGAACGCACCACCTGCATTAAATGATCACAAATTTCACTGATCGAAGCGGTTATTTTTGCAGGTTCGGAACCCGGTTGAGCTGCCGTCACGGCCATGACTTTAATGGCTGTCAGTGATTGACCGAATTCATCATGCAATTCCTGGGATAAATGCTGGCGTTCTTCTTCCTGTATCGCCAGTGAGTGTTGAGTCAGAGCCCGGTTTTCCTGCTGAGTTTTTTCCAGTTCTACCGTCATGTGATTGATAGCCTTGGCGATGCTGTCAAATTCCTGGGTAGCAAAGGTTGGCAACTGCTGATGATATTGACCGGTTTCGATCAATCGTAACGCATCGACAATATTGGCAATGGCTTTCAGGGATTTATTAAAAACCAGATTCACCGCCAAAAATGTAAGTAGCGTCATTAGTGAAATCGAGGCAAAAAATCCCAGGCTCTCTTCCCAAACCTCGGTAATTTCATCCAAGGGCTGAGCTTTGATAATCAAGGTCAAGGTTTCACCATTGGGGATTTTGAGCTGATGGTTGACGGTGGGGTAATCGCTGATCACCCAATCGATAAACCAGGCTGGTGGCAGATCTTCGGGATTACTAGGTTGCTGTTGTTGAGAAAAATGCAGCAATTGCCCATCAGGTTTTTGCAATTGAATGCTCAGGTGGCGGGTTTGCCGTAAGCGGCTGAAACGAGACAGGTCGTCAACTTGCTGTATCCCCGAGTGATCACTGATACCCAAGGTGATTAACTGCAAAGCCAGCTGAATGGAGGCGTCCACTTCCTTTTCCACCGCCTGTCTTGCTTGCCAAATGGCTATCGCGCCACCCAGCACCAAAATGCAAAACGAGGACAGTAAAATTCGAACAACAATCTGATGACGCAGGCTCATAGGACTTAGTTGCAAACTAACCATTATCAATGGCGAAGACAGTCCTAAGCTATAGGAAAAATTCTTTTTTTGGAAAGCTAAGGGCTCATCAGGAGTACAAACCCAGATTTGTACTCCTGTGATTTCAGATTAGATTTTGCTGACGCGTTGCTTCAAGTAATCGGCAAATTCGGCTTTGATTTCGCCATGCAACAAGCCGTATTCCACGTTTGCCAGCAAAAAGCCGAATTTGGAGCCGCAATCGTAGCGATTACCGGCAAACTCGTAAGACAACACGGTTTCATCCTGCATCAAAGCCGCAATCGCATCGGTCAGCTGGATTTCGCCACCCGCACCGCGTCCAGTATTTTCGATTTTTTCGAAAATGGCCGGAGTCAGAATATAACGACCCACCACGGCGATATTGGATGGGGCTACTTCGGGTTTGGGTTTTTCCACAATGGATTTCAATTTGCCGACGCCGGGGGCGGTTTCCGTATGTTCTACGATGCCGTATTTGTGTGTTTCCTTGGGATCGACGCGTTCAACGCCCAAAATACTGCTTTGCTGTTTTTCAAACAAATCCACCATTTGTTTCATACAGCCGCGTTGCCCATCTTCAATCAAATCATCTGGCAGGATGACCGCGAACGGTTCATCACCCACTACTGGTTTGGCGCAATGCACCGCATGACCCAGACCCAGCGCCTCGGCTTGGCGGACAAATACGCAAGAAACATTTGGTGGCAATAATTCCCGCAACATTTTCAGCAACTCGGTTTTACCGCTTTTTTCCAGTTCTTTTTCCAGTTCGTAGGATTTATCAAAATGATTGGGTATGGAATCTTTGTTACGACCGGTTACAAACACCATGGTGTCAATCCCGGCGGCGATGGCTTCTTCCACGGCATATTGAATCAACGGTTTGTCGACAATCGGCAACATTTCCTTGGCAACGGCTTTGGTTGCAGGTAACGAACGTGTGCCAAGACCAGCAACAGGAAAAACGGCTTTGGTGACTTTTTTATTCATAGGTGCTCTTCAGGTTTGGTTGTTAATTTTGACGAATCTATTCTTAAGGCCTAACCTTATGCGAAACTTAAATTAAGCTGCAGAAGTGTCTGTATTTTAGGCCATAATAGGTATTATGTTCACATTCCAGGACGAGAAATTGTAATGAAAAAACGCTTAGCAACATTGATGCTGGCATCTATTCCGTTTAATGCGGCTTTGGCAGATGACTTGATCGAAATTTATCAACAGGCCTTACAGAACGATCCGGAATATAAAATCAGCAATATCAATCAAGCGACTGCGGCTGAAAGTAAATCGCAAAGTATTGCGCAAATGCTGCCCAATCTAAATTTTACTGCGGCTAGCGCCAATGTCCGCTCAAATAACACTAAAGTACTGCCCAGGTTTTCTGGTGCGGGCTTTGGTATTGAACAACGATTTTGGGATAACAGTCTGGCTGTTAGTCTGACCCAACCGGTTTTTCATTGGGATCATTGGGTGCAGTTGAGCCAATCCGAAAATCAAATCGCCCAAGCGGAAGCTCAATTTCAGGCCAGTCAGCAACGGTTGATGGTCAGAACTGTCGAAGCCTATTTCAATGTTTTGGCCGCCGAGGATAATCTGCAGTACCTGACGGCGGAAAAACAATCCATTGAAAAACAATTGGAACAAGCCAAACAGCGCTTCGAGGTTGGCATTATTGCCATCACTGACGTCTACGAAGCGCAAGCGGGTTATGATCGAGCCTTGGCTGCTGTGATAGAAGCTGAAAATCAGCTGGATAACCGCAAGGAGGGGTTGCGCGAAATTGTAGGTAACAACCCGGCCAATCTTGAAAAACTCGCCAAAGACATCCCGCTAACTCCCCCAGCCCCTGAAGATATCGGTGCATGGGCCAATAGCGCGGAAAGTAATAATTTTTCCATCGTTGCTCAATTCAACCAAGCGGAATTGTCACGTAAAAATATTGAATTACAACAATCCAAGCATTTACCGACTTTGGACGTTGTGGGCGAATTCCGCCAAGCAGACGATGGTAGCCAATTCGGATTTCGTGGCGACCGTGAAAATTATGGCTTGCAACTCAATCTGCCTCTTTTCGAGGGTGGAGGCACCGTTTCACGTACTCGCCAAGCTCAATCCGAATACGAAGCCGCTAAAGAGGAGTTAATTAAAGTTAAACGTGCAGTAACTCGTGAAGTCAAAGATGCATATCGAGGCACAGTTTCCAGCATCAACCAAGTTAAGGCATTGGGTACGACTACCAAATCTGCAGAACTGGCAGTGGAAGCAGCGGAAGCAGGATTTGAAGTGGGAACTCGCACCATGGTGGATGTGTTAGCCATACAGCGAAATTTGTATAAAGTGAAAAGCGATTATGCCAGAAGCCGTTATGACTATTTGATTAACGGCATCAAATTGAAAAATGCGGCTGGCAGTTTGAGTGAGCTGGATTTGCAGCAAATCAACCGGTATTTACATTATTAGTATCTGAGTCATTAAACCCTTCTATGGCTTTACATCGAAGGTGGTCATTTAATAATGTGGGTAAATTTAGGTGCAAAAAAAGCCTCTATCGTGAGCAACAATAGAGGCCATAGAGTGTGCGGTGTTGTCACCGCGAGACTTACAGGGAGGTCACACAAAAATCTTAAGCACGGGCTGGTTTGGCTTCATCCAGATTACGAGTCAACGACGCCGTTCCAAATAACAGAGTAGACAATTCAAACTGACCGGTAAACAAACTGAAAATACCCGACATAAAAAAAAGTCCAGTCATAATATCTCGATACAATTTTTTGGATAGGTTCATGTTGGTCTCCTTGAATTTGCTGTCGTTGATTGAGTACGACTTCACTATATACCTCTGATTAATATTTACAATCAGGCATTTGTTTTATGCTTTGTTTCTTATTGGTCAACAATGATCTATAGCTTTTAATCTCGATTGCTGTTTTAATTCTGGAACTTACTGATGTCCAATATCCTGATCATTTATTCATCCAAAGACGGGCAAACTTTAAAAATTTGCCAAACCCTGCAATCTGAAATTGAAACGGCCTGCCATCAGGTGACGCTGACACCCCTGGATGCGGCGGATGCCATAGACTTTAGCCAATTTGACAAAATCGTCATCGGCGCCAGCATTCACTATGGCCATCATGACGTCAGAATTCATGCCTTGGTTAAACGTAATCTAACGCTATTAAACAGCAAGCCCAGCGCATTTTTTTCCGTCAACATCGTCGCGCGCAAGCCCGGTAAAAACACCCCTGAAACCAATCCTTACCTGCTGAAATTTCTAAAAAAAATCGATTGGAAACCTAAGTTATTAGCGGTGTTTGCCGGAAAGCTGGACTACCCCAGCTATTCGGCGTTTGATCGCGGGATGATACGTTTTATCATGTGGCTGACCAAAGGCCCCACTAATCCCGAGGCCGTGATTGAATTTACGGATTGGCAACAGGTGCAAGCCTTTGCTCAACAAGTCATAAAAATGTAAAGTTCTGGGTTTTCTAATAAAAATCCATCTACTATGCGCGGCATTGAAATCATCCCCGACTCAGCTACTCATGCACTGCGAATAAGCGAAATTCAAAGACCCTCTCCCGCCGAACATCAAGTCCTGATCAAAGTGGCTGCAGCGGGTATCAATCGTCCGGATTTGCTACAACGGCAGGGCCTTTATCCTCCCCCGCCAGGTGCTTCGCCGATTATGGGGCTGGAAGTTGCTGGCAGCATTGTGGAGATAGGCGCTAGTGTTTCCAGTTTGCTAGTTGGCAATGCTGTATGCGCACTGGTTGCAGGAGGTGGCTATGCTGAATACTGTCTGGCCAGCGCCGATTTGTGCCTGCCTGTACCCTCTGGTTTTAGTTTTGTCCAGGCTGCCGCCTTACCAGAAACATTTTTCACAGTCTGGAGCAATGTCTATCAACGTGGCCATCTGTTACCTGGTGAAACTCTGTTGGTGCATGGTGGAGGTAGCGGCATAGGCACTACCGCGATCCAAATGGCCAAGGCACTTGGGAATCCTGTTTATGTCACCGTTGGTAGCCATCAAAAAGCCCAACGCTGCCTGGAACTGGGAGCAGATGCAGCGATTGATTATCAGCAACAGGACTTTGTCGAAGCCATTCAGGAAATCACCGCTGGTCAAGGCGTTGACGTGATTCTAGATATGATAGGAGGGGATTATTGCCCTCGAAACCTGAAATGTCTGGCAGTTGAGGGTCGGTTGGTACAAATCGCCATTCAACATGGCGCGAAAAGCGAAATCAACCTATGGCAGGTCATGCAGAAACGCCAGACCATCACCGGCTCTACTTTAAGAGCCAGGGACGATGATTTCAAAGCCGACATAGCCCAACAACTACAGGTTAAGGTATGGCCACTATTGACTTCGGGCAATATCATACCGGTCATCGATTCGATATTTCCGTTGGCGGATGCCGAGCAAGCCCATGCCCGCATGGCCAGTAATCAACATTTCGGTAAAATTATTCTGGAGGTTTAAATGTCTTACCAAACGCTTATTTCCGCAGCCGAGCTGGCAAATCATTTAAACAAACCCGATTGGCTGGTGTTTGATTGCCGTTTTTCGTTAGCTGACAGTTCAGCAGGCGCTCGGGCTTATCGACAAGGCCATATCCCAGGCGCTCGCTATGCCGATTTAAACCGGCATTTATCATCCCCTGTCAAAAGCTATACCGGCCGCCACCCGTTACCTAATTTTAAGGAATTAGTTCAACAACTGGGCGAATGGGGGGTTAGCAATCGTAGTCAGGTAGTAGTTTATGACGATGTTGGCGGTGCATTTGCCGGGCGGTTTTGGTGGTTGCTGCGGTGCTTGGGGCATCATCAGGTGGCCTTACTGGATGGTGGAATACGCCATTGGCAAAAGCAGCAATTGCCTATCACCACCGAATTGCCCAACATTGTGCCAACTCAGTTTCGTGGCTATCCACAACCTCAGCTATGGCTGGATGCGGCGACAGTCGAGAATGCTTTAGCTACGCGTACTATCACGCTGATCGATGCCCGCACACCGGAGCGCTTTAATGGCCTGCAAGAACCCATCGATCCGGTTGCCGGTCACGTACCCAAAGCCATCAATCGGCCTTTTCAATTGAATCTTGATAAAAACGGCCTGTTTCTACCCGCTGAACAGCTGAAAAGCCAATTCCAAACCTTAATTAACCCCAGATCACCAGGCCAAGTAGTACACATGTGCGGCTCAGGCGTTACCGCTTGCCACAATTTACTGGCTATGGAAGTTGCGGGTTTGACGGGTTCTAGGTTGTATGCGGGATCTTGGAGCGAGTGGATTACCAATAAGAACCGAGCTGTTGCTACGGACTCCTAATGCGGTATATGACTGGACAGTGGTAACCGCCTGTCATAACTTACTGGCAATCGAGTTTGCTGGTTTGCAGGGTTCCAAGTTTTACGCCGGTTCTTGGAGTGAATGGATTGTGAATAAGAATAGATCCATTGCGAAAGGTTAAAATCGACCCAAACCCGTCTATCGAGTTTCTCCAAACCGGTCGTTCAGTGAAATACAGATTCTTCGAACTGCTGGACTAGAAGCAGACGTTAGTGCCATCAACCTATCGGCCACATTCAACTTGTCAATTTACCGAAACTTATAATTATTGAAAGTCTGGTAAGGGACGAAAATGCGACTGTCACTTCACTGAAAGCTTTTGATTTACTGTGTCGCCATGCCTAACAACGCTTCAAATCTACAAGCAAATTATCTGTTTATTTCAAACGCTCATGAATTTTGCTATCCTGATCCAGGAGGTGAAAGAAAACGAAATTAATTCACTCATTATTGTGAAAAGGAAACCATGAGCGTAGCTAAAAACTTGATGATTGATAACGTTCGTTTATTAAAAAGCGAAGCATCAAAAACCACTTATCAAGGAATGGGTATCGCTTTAGCCAGTATTGTCGTGACCTTTTTGATCCTGAGTTATTATTACACCGGATCCATAAGCATTGAAGGCTTCATCAAAGCCCAATCTGAAAGCTATGTGTTATGGATTTTGGAGTCCTTGCCTTTTATTTTCGGCTTATGGGGCCAATATTCAAGCACCATTATTGCTTATCAAGCTGGCGCCTTGATCTTTGACCAAACCCAGGAATTGCGGACAAAGGCTGATTCGTTGGAATATCAGGCCAAATACTCTGCCACACATGACCTGTGTACCGACCTACCAAATCGCAGCCTTTTTTATGACCGGGTTGAGCAAGCGATTTCCTTAGCCAAAGATAGAAACAAGAAATTGTCAGTCTTGCTATTGGAAGTATCCAATTTCAAGGAGGTAAATGACACCTTGGGGCTCAACAGCAGCGATCTGATCCTCAAACAGATTGCCACCCGATTACAAAGTGTAATATTAGGAACAGATAGTGTCGCCAGAATTGACGGCAATTTGTTCAGCATTCTGTTGCCTAATACTGAACATCAAAATGCCAGCATCATTCTAGCTAAAAATATCCAGAAAGCCCTGGAGCCAGCTTTCAAGGTAGAACGATTGAGTTTGGCAATTCATACCAATATCGGGATAGTCAATTACCCTGAACATGGTGACGATGTCGACACCCTGGTGCAAAAAGCCGGAGTAGCTTTATTTATGGCTAACAAAACCCATGAAGGCTACATCGTTTATTCACCGTCCTATGACGATCATAGTCCGCGCCGTTTGACATTGATGAACGAATTGCGCCAAGCCCTGGAAAACAATCAGTTACAGTTGTTTTATCAACCCAAGATAAGCGTTCCCAGCTGCTCCCTTTATGGCGCGGAGGCTTTAGTGCGCTGGATGCATCCCAGACATGGGATGATTTCACCTGATGAATTCGTGCCCATGGCCGAAAGAACCCGAGTAATCAAGCATCTGACGTTTTGGGTTCTAAAGCAGTCATTCGAGCATTGTTCTTATTGGCATAAGCAAGGTTTGGACATCACTATCTCGGTCAACCTTTCTTCAAAAGATTTACATGACCCAGAACTGCCGGATATTGTGGCAGGAATTGCTGCCTCTACCGGCATTGAGCCTAACTGGATCATGCTGGAAATTACTGAAAGCTCAATCATGAACGATCCGGAAAGAGCTTTGATCATCATCAATCGCTTGCATCAAATGGGATATAAATTTTCCATTGATGATTTCGGCACAGGCTATTCCTCCTTGGCCTATCTGAAAAAAATCCCCCTCACAGAATTAAAAATCGATAAATCCTTCGTTTTCGATGTAATCAAAAGCGAGAGTGATGCCGTGATTGTTAACGCAACCATTAATCTTGCGCATAATCTGGGCCTGCAAGTCACTGCCGAAGGTGTTGAAAATGAAGATGTTTTGGAAAAACTCGCCCGCTTCAAATGCGACCTAGTCCAAGGTTATCACTTCAGCAAGCCTTTGGCCTTTGAAGATTTCAATCAATGGATGATGGCATACTCTGCAAAGCAGGTAACGACTTCAAGTATACTGGACTCTAATTTTCGGACAGCAATTTAAGATGATACCGAGTTCCTCATTCCCGCGCGCTTCGTGGGAACGCAGGCTATCCGCGCCACGGTAACATTCGAACAAACTATAGCGAACTGGATCAAGCGAATGGACCACAGTCGTTACCAAATTCTCCAATCCAATATCCACACTTCTTAACTTGTACCTTACTCAACTGGACGTTGCTGTAAACCCGCCATCCATTAGCATGGTTTTTTATCTGCTTGAATGACCTCCAGCGACACCAACTATTGAAATTGGAAAGTTGCCCCGACCGTCAGCTTTATGCCCGATTTTGCCTGACGTGGCCGACTGAACCTAGGTTTTTTCCTTAGTGTGGTTGAATTATTCCCCCATGTCCTTTCATGTAAACTATTAGGGTGAGCTGATGTAGTAAATGACCGAACAGTGGCTGCCGCTTGCCATAATTCACTGGCTATGGCGAATCAACTCGGCGAAACAAAGCAAGTCGTAAGCCAAAACGCGGTATAGTCTTTGAATTATGTCGTCAAACCCAATGAACCAATGAAAATATTGATACGCAATTTATCCCGCAACATGACCGAAACCGAGCTTAAAGCCATGTTTGAAGAACATGGTGCAGTTCAGTCCTGCTCTTTGGTGATGGATAAAGAAACTGGCCATTCCAAGGGGTTTGGGTTTGTTGAGATGCCCAAACCGGGAGAAGCCAAGGCCGCCATCAAAACTTTGAATGGCCTCGAGGTGGATGGCTTTAAAATTCGCGTTAAAAAAGCAGAATCGAATGATAAAAACTAACAGCTTTTCTCTATCAATTCTGAAGGAATCCAAAACCTGAGTTATTCGTTTGTTTATGGTTTCTATGGAATATAACCGGGAAATCGCTAGCAGAGCAGTAGCAAACTCGTTCACTTCAGGTTTTTTTGTGACAACACAGGATGATTGTTAAGAACAATTGAATCGTGTTGTTCATCATTGAAACTCTTGGTTGCCTATAAAAAAATCCCCCGGATTAACCGGGGGACAGTTAGGTGCCCTTAAGGATTTACATGTCCGCCATGTCCTGGACCACTGTCCGGGAATTGGTTATCCCAATCCGGAATTACAGGAGCAGGCGGGGTAGTTTTTGGTAAAGGTTGACCTTTGGCTAACTTTGGCAAATTCGTATTGAAACTTTTTTGCAAGCTATGACAGGTATCGCAACCAATCACGGTGCCTGCTGCCACTTTTATGGATTTACCTTTATCGTTTACAAAAACTCTATCAGCCAAAGTTTTTGATAAGCGTGTGCCTTTGTGGTCATTGCCATGACAGGCTGCGCATTGATCTTCACCATTTGGCCCGGCCATTTTTGCCATATCGTTGTGCCAACCGCCGTTCATCTCCTGCTTGTTGACTTTAACGGGTTTTCTACTGGAAGCTGCCCCAACGGCATGTTTGTACCAGGACTCATCATTGACCGGATGCATACCATGAGGGCCCGCCAAATAGGCTCTGCCATTGGTGGTCGTAGCCGGTGAAACCACATTTCCGGTTCTGACACCCTGGGCAACTGATTTGTTGGCATCACCACCATCGGTTGCCACCAAGCCTGTTTTGAAATCATCTTTGATATGGCAGACTGAACATTCAACGATATTGCCTTTAAAGCCCTGCAGCTGTTTTGCGGCCAAATTATCATTCGCGTTTGAGTCCGGGTT
>CAZJYS010000052.1:0-11833 GCA_964550075.1 uncultured Methylomonas sp. | reverse complement strand
AAGCATTTTTGATGCCAACACTGTTTTTCCTTGGCAAACAGGCTCATGGCGCTACAATACAACTTAAGACCTGTCAAACCTGACAGCCAATCCTGTCAGGACTGACGGGGCGTCATGAAACATCAAGCCGTTATTACTAAAAATTGGAATATGTCACAAAGTGTTTTTAAGCTTGAATCATTGCTCGAGACCCATGAGAAACCCTTTATGGTGGTTGGTGCCGACTTAAAGGTACTGGCTGTCAATCTGGCATGGGAAACTGCATTCGGCATTTCTCGTCATGAACGGATAGGTAAGCCTTGTTGTGATGAGCAAGGTAGCTGCCGACATCGACGCTTATTTCAAACACTGGAACCTTATGCCGGTATTTTTTCCGAGGAAACCACTGGTACTGCGAATAAACTCCTAAATGTACGGGGTTATCCACTGCTGGATGCCGATGGACGATTATATTTAGGCGAATCCCAAAGTCTGTTGCACAAACCCGGCTCTGATATCCAGCATTCCGGCGGCATGGTTGGCAACAGCGAACTTTTTCAACAACTCAAAATGAAGCTGCAACAAGCGGCCAACATGTCAGCCCCGGTTTTACTGCTGGGAGAAACCGGAACTGGCAAAGAACTTGCTGCAGAATTCATTCATCGCCATTCTCCGTTTGTCAAAGGCGAATTTGTGATTGCTGATTGCACATTGTTTGGTGAAGACTTATTTGAAAGTGAATTATTTGGACATGAGAAAGGTGCTTTCACCGGAGCAGCCGCCAGCAAAAAAGGCTTATTTGAATTAGCTGATAATGGCACCCTGTTTCTGGATGAAATTGGCGAACTGCCAATCTCCCAACAGGCAAAATTACTCCGTGCACTCGAAAGCGGGCAATACAGACGTGTCGGTGGTACGACTACCTTAAAAGCATCGGTTCGAGTGGTGTGCGCCACCCACAGGGATTTAGCCGACATGGTCAGACAAGGTCGGTTTCGGGAAGATTTGTTTTATCGTTTATCGGTGTTTCCGATCAACATTCCACCGTTACGAGAACGAAAACAGGATATACCTTTGTTAGTTGAGCATTTTTTCCAACAATTCGGGCCAGTCCGTGGCACCCCTTGCTCAATCAGCCGGGCCGGTTTGGTCAAATTGATACAACACGCTTGGCCCGGCAATATCAGGGAGCTCAGAAACTGTTTACAGTTGGCTTGCGGTTTGAGCCAAGGCAATGCCATTCAGGAAGATGACATTCATTTTATGCGCGGTATTGGCGAACTGGTTGATAAAGTCATGGATAATCCTGTTCCGAATACTACCTCGCCGCAGCCAACATCGATGCAAGGCATGAACGCGGTGGAACGCTACGAGGCTGGTTTCATTGCCAGCTTGATCGACAAATACCAGGGAAATCGTAAATTAATGGCCGCTGAAATGAATATCAGTGAAAGAACCTTGTACCGCAAGCTTAATCGGCTTAATCTCAACTAGGCAATACCATGCAGTCGACTCTAACCCACTGGACGCTGAATGCAATCAATCCTCAACTTAACAGTTTTACTCCACCATTAGATATGCGTGAAGTCATATCCAATATTCGAGCGCTACCTCCACTCCCCGGCAGTGCGGTACAAATTATCAATTTAATTGCTGATCCCAAAGCCGATGTGGATAAGTTAGCCCATATTATTGAGCTCGATCCTTTTTTGACGGCACAGATTATCCGCTGGGCATCGTCCTCGTTGTATGGTTATCGCGGCAAAGTCACTTCGGTTCGTGAAGCCATCATCAGAGTATTAGGCTTCAACTTTGTGCTGGATCTAGCATTAGGCTTAGCCGTATTATCTCCATTGAAAGGCCCTAAAGAGGGCGTGATTGGCACCCGCATGTTTTGGATACATGCTTTGGCCAGCACTCGACTGATGGCAAAATTGACCGAAAAATTACCGGCAGAAATCGGTCTGACTTCTCATGAAGTATTTTTAGCCGGTTTAATGCACAACATTGGTTTTCCACTCATGGGCCACCAGTTTCCAAAAGAATTCAGACAACTGGAAAACATGATCAATGCAAACCCCAGTTTATCGATTTTTAACCTGGAATCCTTTGCCTTTGGTGTCAACCATGCCCAAATTGGCGCCTGGCTGATGAATGCCTGGTCTATGCCGCAATTGATTACCGATATTGTCTATCATCATCACAATCCCTATTACCGTGGTGATAATTATCAATTAAATCTGCTCACTTATATCAACGACTACCTATTGGGTCTGATCGGCATTGGTGATGCCGCCAATCAAACCTGTTCGGAAGAACTATGGGCCGTGCTGGAATTAAACTCTACACTGGGGCATGAAGTCCTGGATGCTTTACACGATGAAATCGAAGCCATTACCGAAATGGCTGAGTCGTTGACCTACTAAAAACCCATCGCCAAGTAGAAGCGGGGCGAATAACCATGCAGCTTTATAAAGCTTAATGTACGAATCGTTTTGCCCCGCCTGCCTGCAAAGCCATTCAGGTTTTTCCATTTGTCCAAATTGCGGCTGGAGCACCTCTTCAGCGCATAATCCCGATTATCTTTACCCTGGCACAGTTATTTACCCGCCCTATCAGATAGCACGAGTCCTGGGACATGGCGGGTTCGGCATCACTTACCTTGGATGGGATGCGAATCTGCAAACCAAAGTAGCAATCAAAGAATATTTGCCGCGGGATTTTGCCAAACGTGACAATCAGGGGCTGGTGTCTGAGCGCTCAAAGGAAGATTTGCCATTTTTTTTGTCTGGTTTGAGCCGTTTTCTGGAAGAAGCCAGACTACTAGCCAAATTTCAACAACACCCTGGTATCGTCTCGGTGCTGACATTTTTCCGGGCGTTAGGTACCGGTTACATGGTGATGGAATATGTCGAGGGCCGAACCTTAAGTCATTACCTGCAACAACATGGCCAGCTGAACTGGAAACAAACCCATGATATTTTCATGCATATCATGGATGCCCTGCGCGCTGTGCATGCTGCCGGTCTATTACATCGGGATATTGCCCCAGACAACATTTATTTATGCAACGATGGCCGAATCAAACTCCTGGATTTTGGCGCTGCAGAAAATCATCTGGGTCAAATCACAAAAAACCTGCAATCAAATACCATCATTGCCAAACAAGGCTTTACGCCAGCAGAACAATACCAAGACTCCGAATCTCAAGGCCCCTGGAGCGATGTCTATGGAGTTGCCGCCAGCATGTATTATTGCCTCACAGGCCTGTCTCCACCTAATGCTTTGGATAGACTCGTCAACGATACCCTTAAACCTCCCTCAGCCTTGGGTGTGATCATGCCATTTGCTGCTGAACAAACCCTGATAAGCGCACTGGCCACCAACCCCTTACAAAGGCCACAAAGCATAGAATCACTGCAAGTTCAATTATCTGCTCCTCCTATTCAGTTATCCCCAAAATTGACTAAAACAGTCCGAACTGAAGCATTCGGGCTTTCTTCAATAGGGTCGGCACCAACAAAACAAAACCGAATTTTTCATGCCGGTCGATGGATATTATTGGGTTTAATAAGCCTCTTATTGCTGATATTGTTATTTAGCCGAGCCCAAAAACAAGTCGCTAAAAAGCCAACTACACTTGAACCACTTGAAATCACTGTGCCAGCAACTGATGAAGCAATAGGCAACCATGCTCTGGATGAATCACTCGAATCGGATAGCCTTTCCGCAGAAGAACTCAAACGCCAACAAGCTGCAGCTTTACGACGATTTGAAGAAAACAACCAGCGACAAAATCCAGATCAACCCGGTCGAGCTAAACCACAAACAGAGCATTTGCAAAGTTTATGTGCTGAATGGGGTGCGACCATGGATTGTAAAAAGTAAGCCAAGATAAACACCAGCTCTCCGTATCATTAATATCAATTTTATGGGAATCTTATGAAACTGACTCGCTGTGAACGCGGCCATTATTTTGACGCCCAATTGCATAGCCTTTGCCCCTCTTGCGGTGTACCGGGACTGGATACCCCACAAACCTCAACGACCACACCATCCCCAGAGCCCATGATCACCCGAGTACGCGGCCAACCTGCTCCCGTAGCGGATATTGGCGCCACCGTAGCGATGGTGCGCAAAAAAATGGGTATAGATCCGGTAGTGGGCTGGCTGGTTTGCGTGGAAGGCCCGGAAAAAGGTCGGGATTATCGCATTCGTAGCGAACGAAACGGGATTGGCCGGGGCGCCGATATGGCGATATGCATTCAGGGTGATGAGGCGATTTCCCGAGAAAATCATGCCTACATCAGCTTCAATCCCCGTAAAGCCAGTTTTCGAATCGCCCCCGGCGACAGTCGAGGCATGACCTATTTAAACGGTGAAGAAGTGGATGTACCCATGCCGTTAAAGCCTTATGATCGTATCGAACTGGGCCAGACTCACCTGCTGTTTGTACCGTTTTGCAGCGAATCATTTAACTGGGAAACTTCGGGAGAGTAATGCATGCGATCCATAGGTCTGATTTTATTATTATGGTTTTCAGGGCTGCTCAATGCTCAAAGCATTGAAGATTTTGCTTTGATACAGGCACAAGCGGATTTGCCTGTCATTACCTTGTGGTTGAATTTACCACCAGCCAGCGTGATTAAACCCGAGCAATTTAGTGTCAGTGTCGGTTCAAAACCCACCAGCATAGTATCCATAGACGGCTACAGACAGACCGGTGAAGGCGTGGCCTATATATTTCTGGTGGATATCTCCAAATCCTTACAAGCGCAACAATTTCAACATATCAAACAAGCTTTACAACATTGGTCAAACGCCATGGGTGATCAAGATCGAGCTGCATTGCTGACTTTTGGCAACAAAGTGCAGCAGATACTGCCGTTTAGTGCTGATCATGAGCGATTGAACACTGCAATTGCCGGATTAAGCTTGTCCGACAATCAAACCAGTCTCTACCTGGGCTTGCTGGAAGCAATGAATCTGGTGCGTCAGCAAAGTACTGATCTACCAGCACGTCGGGCCATCGTGGTACTCAGTGACGGGATGGATGATACGGTGAGTGGCGTCAGCGTCGATGACATCATCACTCAAAGCCATGAATATCAGGTGCCCATTTACAGTATCGGCTTTGCCGCACCGCCCATCAACGAAGCCAAACGCCAGGGCTTAAAAACCATGGGTACGCTGGCCCACCAATCAGGAGGATTTTTCGTTCAGGCAGATGCTGATCAAATCGATACCGCATACGAACAACAACAGCAACATATCCTGCAAGCATATCGAATACAGATAAACTGTCCGGATTGTCAGGCTGACGGCCAGCTATACCGACTAAATCTGACTTGGAACGATGGTCAACACATACTTAGCGATGGCCTGGACTTACGTTTATTACCTCAACACACAGCTAAAACATCCCCTACTCCCAGACCCGAGAGCACTGATTTACCGGTAGCCTTATTGATTTTTAGCATTGGTGTTTGTGCATTTTTAATCGGCTTGTTCATGGTTTACCGGCAACGTCTGGCAAAACCTCAGCAGGAAGTTTTCGACCCAGTGACTGTCACTCAGCCGGTTGTAGCATTGGCAAAGCCAATCCCCGGTTTATCTGTAAAACTCACCATAGTCACCGGCCTACAAAAAGGCCAAACTTTTCAATTGCCAGTCGGCGAAAACACCACGCTGGGACGCAGCAGTCAATGTGACTTAAGCTTGGTTGAAGATGTGGAAATTTCTGCTCAGCACGCCATGCTGCAATATTTAGAAAACAAACTCAGCATCCGCGACCTGAATTCGACTAACGGCACTCTGGTCAACGGTGTGCCTATCCATAATACTTTCCCGCTTAAAAGTGGTGATTTAATCCTGTTGGGCCGAACTGAACTCAGAATCGAATTTTCAGGCAAGGCTTAATGAAGCTGTTACCCGGCAACGCCATTCATATTGGCAAACGCCAAGAACAACAAGATGCTTTTGCCTTATCTGATTTTGAAGATAGGGCTTTTGTCGAACATGGTGGTTATTTAGCTATCATAGCCGACGGCGTGGGCGGCTTGAGATACGGCGCAGAAGCGGCTGAACTTACGGTGACACAGTTTCTTGCCAGCTACCAAAGCAAAACCATTGAGCAATCCATTCCGGCAAGCCTGGATCAGGCTTTGCAATGCGCTCAACAAGTCGTATTGCATGAAGCTGAACGCTTGCATTGCCTGGAGGAAATGGGCAGTACCCTGGTCGCTGCGGTCATTCATCAAAACCAACTCTATTGGCGTGCGGTAGGCGACAGCCATCTTTATCTATTTCGGGATCAGCGCTTAAGTCAACTGAATCCGGATCATAACTACGCCAGAAATTTACAAAAGCAAGTCGAAGCTGGCTTGATCAGCCAAAGTCAGGCTGACAGCCACCCGGATCGACAGGCACTGGAATACTTCATCGGTTTAAATCCTTTACCACATGCCAACATACAACATCAGCCCATAGCGCTAAAGCCACACGACAAATTGCTACTGTGTTCGGATGGTGTTGATGGTTTCTTATCGACAGGCCGACTAATCACTTGTTTGCAGGATGCGCCGATGCTGGCAGCGCAGCGTATCTGCGATGAAGTATTGGCTTTGAATCATCCTTATCAGGATAATCTAACTGCCATCGTTTTGGGATTTCAGACTTAACTGGGCCTTGAATCATCCTTCATATCAGCAGGCGCTTCAAACCACTGCTGTTTCGGTGACCAGACTTTCTCAGCAGGATCACCCACATAATGCGGCGACATAATCTGCACACCAAACTCGTTAAACTCATCCTGAATATTGGCATGCAACGCAGTCAAGGTGATTCGGCGCATGTCGGCGCGCTCAATTTGGGCACTTAAGCGATATTCCACATAAAAATCCGATAGCGCGGTTTGCGATATAAATGGCTGGGGTTCCGTGCGCAGTCCGTTGGTCTTTTCCGCAGCTCGCAGCAGCATGGCGTGCACTTGTCGCCAGGGGGTGTTGTAGCCGATCGTCACCGTCGTATGGACCACCAAACCATTACCTTCCGCCAAGCGTGACGAGTTGATGGTTTTAGAACTACCAATCAAAGAGTTGGGTATATTGACCTCTTCACCGTTGGACGTTCTAACCTTGGTCGAGAAAATCCCTACATTGCTGACGAGCCCTTCTATGTCGTCAATTTTGACGTACTCGCCTTCGCGCAATACATGAGAATAAATCATGATCAATCCACTGGCGGCCTGCCCCACTACGCCCGATCCTCCGATCGAAACCATGATCCCGATCAACACACTCAAGCCTTTAAACGCCTCGGTATTGCTACCCGGCAGATACGGATAGGCCATCGCCAACGCAAACAACCACAGCATGGCTTGAGCCAGCTTGCGAGTAGGCCGGGCGGTGTCTTCCGCCATCCAGGATACGCTGACTTTGCCAGATTCAATCCGGGCAAAAAATGCCCTTAACATTTCCGAGGCAAATCGGGTAAGCATCACAATCAAAAAAACCACCAGCAAACCCGGCAAGGCGTCTACGATGGAAGACAAGATGCCTTCCACAGTTTCAATTAGATAACCTTGCAGTCTTTCACCCCAGGGGCGACTATAAGGAAACTGACGCAACACAAAACTGGCCCACTCATAAACCACCACCAAAACCAACACCCATTTGGCGATATGCACCAAAGACATCATGCCATTGATCACTAGTTGTGGTTGAAGAGCGACTACCAGTCTGGCTTTATATCGGCTCAACCATATCTGCAAACGATTGATGAGTCGTTGCTCTCCCCAATAGATCAAGCGATAAGCCAGATAAAACAGGATGCTTGCTACAAGGCTATAACCTATGCCTTCCAACAAAACCTTGGGTTTACTTTGTTGCCTGGCTTCGGCAACTGCTTTCTTAAGATTTTCGGAAGCTGCTTTGACTGCTGAGTCTATTGAATCATCCAGAAGTGGATCCAAATCAGCAGGTCGGATTTGGAAAACCGCCATGCCGTTCAATTCGACAAAACGCCCACCTTCAGGAGTGTGACGTATGGTGATGGTGTCTTCACCACCGATCTCCATGGCAGTTTTGATACGATTCCGAATAGTGATTTGCCGTTCTTTGGGGTTAAAGCCCATGGAATCTGAACGCATGGTAAAGATATAGCGATTCATGAATTCAAAAGGCAATTCCTCCACAACATCGCCAGATTCAGCTCCTGACAATAAGCTGTTGTCGGAGTTATCGGCATGGGCGGGTAACCAACCAGTCAAACTGAACACCACCAAAAGCAGCTGCAACAGTCGCTTAATGATATGACTGGGTTTATTCATTTGGCTGATCGGATTATTCACACCACACCTCATTGATAAAAATTGCTGGCAATCACAGCTGCATAGTGATTTGGAACCTACCTGTATTCACTAAGCGTAATCGTTATAAACAAAAAAGGCATCCTGAAGATGCCTTTTTCGGGTAATTAGTGATTAAACCCCGTCAGGAAAATCGTAGCTGTAATGCTTACGCAGTGGTTTGACCACTTCCCATTGGCTATCCAGACCGGCTGGAAATACCACCAAATCACCTGGCAGGATGCGCACTGGCTCACCGCCAGCAGGTGTTACCAGAATTTCGCCATCCAGCACGTAAGCGCATTCGGTTTCGTCAAAGTCGATGGGAAATTTGGAGACTTCTTTTTCCCAGATGGCCCAACCGGATACACCGAGTTCTTGCAAACGTTCTTCGCTGGGGTTGTGTTCAATCTTGATTTGGCTCATGTTGATTTAAGTTTAAAGTTGAGGGAAATTGGATTTTAACATTGCGCAACACGCTTAACCACGAGCAAGCAAGGATTTTGCCAGATCAACGACATCCTGAACCGGAATCTGCGCTATGGAAAAATCATTTTTATCGAGTTTGAACGGATTGACCAAAGAAGGTGATTTCAATAATTTATTGATGTCGGTTTGATAAATCCTGCTAATGGGAGTGGGGCCAAACAAGGTAATGGATGGCCGATTTAAGCCCCAGGCCATGTGGGTTGGCCCGGTGTCGTTGCCTATCAATAAATCCACTCTGGCAATCGCTGCTTTCAAGTCATTTAGATTCAAGCGTGGCAGCAATCTGGCATCACTGCGTTCAGCCAACCACTGGCCATCTTGATGTTCCTGAGCATTTCCCCAGCAAATCAGGTAATTGGCAGGTAGGGCTTGGATCAATTGCAAAAACTGCTGTTTGGGATAATTACGGCTGGGCCAGGTTGAACCGATCACCAACAAGATGTTCGGCTGATCAGGCTGAAAATACTCATCCAGACTTGCGGTTGCTGGTTTAAAAAACAGGAAAGGTTTTTTATTCAAAATTTGTTGCTGACTGACTTCGATGCCGAGTGGCTGGGTCAACACCTTGACATTGCGGTCGATGGTATTGGCATCATACGGACAGGCGACGGTTTGCTGATAAAACCACGCTGCCCATTTTTCCCGAATCGAGTTTTTGTCAAAACCAGCATTTTGCTTAGACAGCAAGCGCGCCACCAATGCGGATTTAATCAAGCCTTGAGCATCGATCACCAGGTCATACTGATTCTGGCGAAATTGTTTGACCTTGCTGAGCTCCCGAAACAACAGCTTTTTATCAGTTTTAAGCGCCTTAAGATTCACGGTTAAAACACTGCGAATATCCGGATTATCTGCCAAAACCTCAGCAAAGCCTTGTTCGACAATCCAGTCGATTTGCGCGTTGGGCAACGCAGCCTTGATGAATTGCAGGGCGACCATGGCATGAACGATATCACCAAGGGCGGACAGTTTAACGATGGCGATGTTCATGTATTCAGAAAATGGAGCCTATAAAAAGATAACGACCCGGAAAGGGTCGTTATGCAGGGATTTAAACCGTTTTAGATTTAAGCAACCGGCGACAACCATTCGCCATGATCATTGCGACGACCGTGCACATAATCAAAATACAAGGTTTGTAATTTTTCAGTAATCGGCCCACGGCTGCCAGAGCCGATATCGCGATTATCGTATTGACGAATCGGCGTCACTTCGGCCGCTGAACCGGTAAAAAACGCTTCGTCTGCAACATAAACTTCATCGCGGGTAATGCGTTTTTCGATGACTTCATAGCCTTGTTCACGGGCGATGGTGATTAAGGTATCGCGGGTAATACCTTCCAAAGCCGAAGTGGTTTCCGGGGTATACAACTTGCCATTACGGACTATGAACAGATTTTCGCCACTACCTTCTGCACAAAAACCTTCATGATCCAGCAACAAAGCCTCGTCATACCCGGTCGATAGCGCTTCCTGCAAAGCCAGAATCGAGTTGATGTAATTTCCGTTGGCCTTGGCTTTGCACATGGTGCTGTTGACGTGGTTACGGGTATAAGACGAGGTACGGATGCGGATGCCTTTTTCCATGTTTTCCGCGCCCAGATAGGCGCCCCAAGTCCAGGCGGCAACCATGACATGCACTTTCAAATTGTCGGCGCGCAAGCCCATGCCTTCGGAACCAAAAAACACCATGCTGCGAATATAAGCACTATCCAGATTATTTTTGGCCACAGCATCACGATGGGCCTGATTGATTTCATCCTTGGAAAACGGCATTTTCATATTCATGATATGCGCAGAGCGATACAAACGATCGGTGTGCTCGGCCAGTTTGAAAATCGCCGTGCCTTTGTCGGTTTTATAAGCCCGCAAGCCTTCAAACACGCCACAACCGTAATGCAAGGTATGCGTTAAAACGTGAACTTTTGCGTCACGCCATGCAACCCATTGTCCATCCAGCCATATCCAACCATCTCTGTCATCCATCGTTTTAATCATATCAACCTGCTTATCTTTGGTAAGTGTCTTATTTTGGGGATTTTCGGCCTAAGCCATGGGTAAGATTGTACTATAGCGGCGATATGGCTCTAAACAGAAAATGCATGAGTTGATGGGGTAATCGTCAATTAAGGCTAATCTTGATGGAGGCAGACCCTTTCCTTAATCCCTCATATTTATTGTGTCAGTCAAAACGCATATTACTTATTTAGACAGCATCCGGGGCCTTGCCGCACTCACCGTCATTTGCGAACACTATGTGATTGCCTATGGCCTGCCCTGCGAAACACCGATGTGCCAGCAAATCCTGGATTATTCGCCGCTACATATGTGGTGGGATGGCTCGGCAGCCGTTTCGATGTTTTTTGTACTGAGCGGTCTGGTACTTTCCCTGAAATATTTTCGAGAAGGGCATCATCCGGATATGCAGCATTTTGAACTGAACAGCTATCTGATCAGTCGCTTATTCAGGATTTGGTTGCCTTATCTCATCGTTTTATTCATCAGCTTTGCTTTGTATCTGCACATTATTGGGCAATCCGTTTTGACTACCGCTCTGCCTGCCACCCGATGGATTACAAATATGTGGCCGGGTAATCCCCTCACGGCATGGGATGCCTTAAGAGAAAGTTTTTTATTGAATTTACCGTCCTTGATTGTGTTGTTGCCACAATCCTGGACCTTGAATATTGAACTGGTGTTGTCGTTGTTATTACCAGTTGGCCTGATACTCGCCGAACGCGGCACCACTTGGTTGGTCGGATTTACGTTGCTGGCTGTCAGCTTACTGGACGTTTCCGTATTTTTACTGCATTTCTTGTTGGGCCTGTTGATAGCCCGCCATTACACAAACGTTGCCGATTATCTGACCCGCAACCCCTGGCAGCGCCGTTTGATGTTGGTCATAGGTTTAGTACTGTATAACTCGGCCAGCATTTTCTATAACGTGGCCAACGACACGCTGATCTGGCTTGGCTCGGGTTTGGGTGCCGGAATGATTTTGATGTTTGCCTCAGGCTCG
>CAZJYS010000051.1:7753-12293 GCA_964550075.1 uncultured Methylomonas sp. | reverse complement strand
CCCCCTCCTAAGGGGCAGGTCGGACGTTCGAATCGTCTCCGGGACGCCATAAAAATCAATGGGTTGAGGGTTTTAAGGTTTTATATAAAATCACTACGTCACACTCGCGTCACACTGAAAAATAAATCACCACAAAAACAGGTAATAAAAAGCCGGTGTTACCCGGCTTGATTCATTCCTTGGCGACACACTAAGTATTTCAGAGACTCCCAGTTAGATTGCACTTTATGTTTTTCTTTCTATTGTTTTCGACTTCCTTTGAAGGAAAGCAAGCCTAAATCCCTGGCAAATAGCCAAATTGCAGAGGGAACATGGCCGGGGAGCCCAAATTTTGCAGGCACATAAAAGATAGCTGAACGCACTTATTTTCAAGCATCTCGGCTTGTGCTTGCCGCTATGCGTTTGATATTGTGTAGACTAGGCTAAGCAGAAGGGAATCGTTCGCACTAACGAGGCCAAGTTTCCTAAAGTTTAACCAAAGGGAATTCAAAAAATTCCAATGTTTATGCTGGGTATTGCTCTACCGTGCCTATGGGCAGCAACTATGTAAATAATAGGCTTTTGGATTTTTAAAGCATGCAATTAAAATTAGAAAATATTGGCATGATCCGCAATGCAGATATTAAGCTTGATGGATTAACTGTTATCGCTGGAGAAAATGATACCGGCAAAAGCACAGTAGGAAAACTTATATTTTCTTTGATAAAAGCCTTTAATCGTTATGAACAAGACTTAAATGAAAGCAAGGATGATCGAGCTTTTAATTTAATTGAAAAAATCTATTTTGATCTTCGCAAAGAATACGACTTTAAAGACAATGTAGAAATGAGGGCTCTGTTTTATCCCCCTGATTTTTTTAGGGATTTGAAGAAAACAGATGATCCAGCTAGCCTACTAGACGAGAAAATTATTTTTCTAGAAAAAATTGATGCCTTTAATATTATTGAAAACCTTATTCTGATAAAAAAGCTTTTTTCAGAGGACGAAAACAAGGATCAAATCATCAAAAGGGCTCTAGCAAAAGCTTTTGTTTCTGAATTTTATTCTGAACTGAGTCCAAAGAATTCGGATGCTATTTCTAATATAAGTCTTATGGAAGGTCGTAATAGAATTTTTGATATATCTATCAAAAATAATAAGATTGATAGCTTGGAGCTATATGACGACTTATTCTTTAATGATGTGACGTTTATTGAAACACCGCTCTTCTTGCAGATGTATGATTTGATTCGGTCCGCTTCAACCCTATTTGAAATGGAAGGCGGGGAAGATAGGGCGTCTAGGTTTGGACGATCTAACCCAAAAGTAGCATTGCATGCAAAAGATTTAATTTCTAAACTAGAAAATGCGCAATATTATTCATCAGAACAGTTAGATATTTTTGATGATCAATTAAATAATCTTCTAGTTGATATTACTAATATTACGCATGGCTTTGGGTTTTCTTTTGAAAAAAAATATAGAGATTTTTGCTTTAATAAAGATAAAGATACAAGTTTTAAATCGATTAATACAGCAACTGGCCTGAAAGCATTTGGTATTATTCAGCTGTTAATTCAAGCAAACACTCTTAACGAAAGAACGCTACTTATTATTGATGAGCCTGAAATTCATTTGCACCCAAAATGGCAAGTAGAATACGCTAAGTTAATAATAACCTTGGTAAAAAATAACATTCCGGTTCTATTAACTTCTCATAGCCCAGAAATAATTCAAGCACTAAGCGCCTTTAGTGAGAAATCTGGAATAAAAGACAAAACTTCCTACTATTTGACAGAAAGTAATGGCGTAACTTCCGACATAACGGATGTAAGCGAAGACCTTAACAAGATATTTATTAAACTAGCCGAACCTCTGCATAATTTGGTTTGGAGTCAATAGATATGCTTGAAAGATTCACTAGGTTTGGTACCGAAAATGGATTTTTTGAGTTCAAATCATTATCTCAACTAGATAAGTCTTGTTGTACCAATGCGACGACAGAGGTTATTGATTATGACAAGACTAAAGAAGTTCTATCTAAAGCAATGCAGATAAATCAGCCTAAATCAGCGGATGCACTCAAAATATTTCCTCAGCTTAATCGCATAGACTTCATTGAATTAAAAGGGTTTGAAAAATTTATTCAGTACAATAGTAGCAGTAATAATTCAGATAAAAATGTAACTAATCAAATTAGCAAATTCCGGTTATCTGATAAAATAAAAGATAGTTTATTTATTTTGTATTTACTGACAAAAAATCGAGAATTCAGATGTAGCCATAAAGAGACAGAGCAATATCAAAGAGCTTCGAAAAATTATATTATTGTCGTTGATATTGATCTCTATCAAAGCCCTATAAAAGATAGATTAATGACCTTGTCTTTTTTAAGTGAAGATCCATCTAACATAAAAGCTAAGATTGTAAGCGAGTTAACAAACGCAGTTAATAGCATACCGATGTCTGATCTAGATAACCTTGAAAAACCAAAGCTTTTAAGTTGCAATACCATTGATAGATATTATGAGAGTCTTAATTCCCAATTTAACATTACTGTCGTGTGAGCTAGACTTATAATCTAACTTAAATTCATGGGGATAGGCATAGCTTCTGTCCAGTGCCCAGTTTCATCGTCTTTGGCACGCAATAAAATCAATGGGTTATGACTTATATGTTTTGCTTGAAGTGTTGTAGTTGCAATCTTGTTGCTCTTCTGAATAAAAAGTCCAAATAACCAACAATCTCGGCAAGTTCATACAGGGCTTTTATATTATTGGATATGCGTTACCTCTGGCTGTCTAACAGCCCAACTTAAATTATCAATATTTAATTAAGCCGCTGATTTTAAAAGAGCATTGCAAGCTGGCTTTTACAAAATTGCCGGTGATTAAACCGGTTCTATTGTGAATGATGAGGTGGATTCGATAAGAAAGTGGGTTTTAGTCTTTTGAAATCTGAGCCAAAAGTCTATTGGCTAATCACGCATAGTGATCAACTGGCTAAATAACGCCGAAACCAAACGGCTCTGAAAAACTATGCCAGCAAAGCGCCGTTCCTGATCGACGATGGGTACGTGATGATGACCTTCGTTGACGACCAAAGGGATCAATGCTGTAATCGGGGTATCGATGGATAAGGTTTTGACCTCTCGGGTCATGATGTGACCGATAGCTTCCGGTTTGTCGGCGTGCAGGGTAGGGGAGCGCTGGATGAATTTAAGCCATTTATCCTGAAAGTTTTCATAGGGCGTTAATTTCAAATTTTTCAGGAAGTCGTGCCGGGTGACGATACCAATCACGCGATGCGCTCGATCCAGTACCGGCAAGACGGTTAGATGCTGTTCCTGCATTATGATCCAGGCGGTTTCGACTTCGGTGGCGTATTCGACGGTGACGATGTTGGTTTGCATGATCTCGCCACAATGCAATGGGCCTAATTTTTTTTGCACAGTCTGTAAATGCAATTGAGTCAATAGCTGCAGCAAATCGCTGCTGCTGATGTCTATGGCATGGTCAATGCTTTGCATGGCTTGTTCGATGTCGGATTGACTCATGGCTATCAATTTGCCGGGCGAATTATCTTGGCTTTTTCCGGGTTGGGCTTTGATAGGGCGTGTTGGGTAGTTTCGATGCAATACACCTTTGTTGATGAACAGGCTGAGTGTCAGCATCAGCAAAACATTAATACTCATGGGTTGCAGCAGGAAATTGAAATCTGCTGCCGATAAATGCGAGTTGCTGAGGATGGGGGCTAATGCTGTGGCCGCTCCGGGTGGGTGCAGACAACGAAAACTCAACATCGCGGCAACTGCAAGGCCTACTGATAAGGCTGCAGCCAGGGTTGTGTCGTCAATATAGAATGCGCAGAGTATGCCGATTAAAGCCGGAATCATCTGGCCGCCTACGAACGGCCAAGGCTGAGCTAATGGGCTGCTGGGCAAGACAAACAATATCACTGCAGACGCGCCCATGGATGCTACTAAAATCGGAGCATGTTCTATAGCGTAGGCCTGGGTCAAAAAGCCTGTCAGCAAAATTGCAATCAGGCACGCGGTGATGCCTATGCACTTTTCCCGTGCGGTGAGTTGCACGGGTTCAAGAAATAAATCGTTTAGATAGGAGCGCAGATTCATTGGTATTGCGCTGCAGGATTTAATCGAGTGTCGCCGATGCTACATGAAAGGCATCGGCATAGATATCCTGTAACCCGGCGCCATTCAAATAAGCCTGCCGTTTGCTTTGCTTGACCATCTCCGGATGTCCGCATAAAAACACACGCCAGTCTTTAAGATTTTTAATAGCGGTAAATGCCAAATCATTGGCCCGACCTTGGGCAATCCCTTCCGGAACACTTTCTCCGGCTCTGGATACGCAGGCGGTGTAATGGAAGTTAGGATATTGGTAGGCTAGTTGCTGCATTTCGGCTATCCAATACAAGCCATCAATTTCCCGGCTACCGTGGTACAAATGAATTTGTCCGTGGTGACCGTGATGCAAGGCTTCGCTGATGATGCCAGCCAGCGGCGCAAGTCCGCTACCGGTGCCAATCAAAAGCAAGT
>CAZJYS010000051.1:0-7653 GCA_964550075.1 uncultured Methylomonas sp. | reverse complement strand
CTGATGATGCCAGCCAGCGGCGCAAGTCCGCTACCGGTGCCAATCAAAAGCAAGTTTTGTTGGGGTTTATTGGGCAGGTAATAGCAGAGACCTTGCGGGTCCGACACGGCAATCACATCGCCGATGTTCAAGTCCTGATGAGCCCATTCGCTAAAACGACCGCCTGCCAAGCGGCGAATATGGAAAGTCAGCTTGTGAGCATGGATGCGGTTGTTGGCAATGGAATAACTGCGCATCAGGCCGTCAGCGCGTTTCAAATTCACAAATTGTCCGGCATAAAAGTCCATGGGGGCTTGCAATTGCAGGCTGAGTAGCAGGGTTTCCGGATTTAGCAGTTGCTTGTCGATGACAATGGCTGCAGTGAAATTGATGGCGGGTGAGTTCAGGCTGATATGCATATCCTGATGGGGATAGCACAAACAGGCTAGAAAATAATGTTGGTGTTGTAAAACGTCTTTTAACCCTTGTTGGGCTTTTGCGGGTGGGGTACCGGCCAAGCTGCGTATCATACAGCTTTGGCAAGCGCCTTCCTTGCAAGCATAGGGGATGTCGATCTGTTCACGCAACAAGGCATCCAAGACGGATTCGCCTGCATGGCAAAGGATTTCTTGGTTATCCAGCCTGATTTTGTGTTGCGACATCCCCCGTTCCCGGTTTTAGCGGCCTAAAACGTCATTGCGGGTGCTTTCGGCAATCGCAGCGACTTGGTCGATCAGGTTTTGCGGCACATTCAATTCCACCAGGGTGGCAGTTAAATCCTCCATGACGGCATCGAAATGCGAGTCATCCAATCCCAATTTTTTGACTAAATGGTCATGGGCTTGGCGCATATCCACACCGTTGTAGTTATTAGGGCCGCCGAATGCCATGGTTAAAAAAGCTTTTTGTTTGGCAGCCTGTTTTTCGATATCGGTGTTATCGAAAAAACGATTGATGCGATGATCGCTTAACACTTTACGATAAAAAATATCCACCGCAGCGTTAACAGCAGCTTCGCCACCCAATTGCTCGTATAGGCTTGTATTGGTTTCAGTCATTTTTAATTTCCACTCAGGTTTAAAAGAATCCAGCTTGTCAGGTTCAGATAGAGCATATGCTAAAAAAATTACTTATGCAATATTTATATGATAAAAGTTGTTAATATTATTGAATCACGCCTTACAAGACCTGGCTATACTATGCTTACATCGATTTTGCATCACAGACCACTTCAGTTTTTAGTTACTCAGTCATCATGAATACACAAACCGGCTCTCGACAAGATCAGATACTGACGTTGCTGCTCAATTCGGTAGCGGGTATGAGTATCGACGAAATGGCAGTCAAGTTGCAAATTTCCAGAAATGCCGTTAAGCAACATTTGGTGGGATTGGAAAAACAGCAGTTGATACAGGAAGCCGCTTTAACGAGTACCGGAGGTCGACCGGCGCGCAGCTATGTTTTGACGGAGCAGGGGGTTAATCGATTTCCCAAGCAATACGCCTGGTTTTGTAATTTGTTGTTAGCTGATCTGGCTAGTGAGTTGAGCCAGGAAGCATTGGATAAAATGTTATGGAATATGGGGGTAAAGCTGGCCAATTCGCTGGCGCCGCAGTTTAGTCAGCAAACACTGCAGCAAAAATTGGTAAGTTTGGTGGCGTTAATGCAGAGTCTGGGCTATCACGCTGAATTGGATTCAGACCAAGGATTGCCCAGCATTAAAGCCGTCAACTGCGTGTATCACGATTTGGCGCAACAACACCCTTCACTTTGTTTGTTTGATCAGGCTTTGATATCGACACTGTTGGAGCAACCCATTGAGCAGGCCGAATGTATGGCTAAACAGGATTGTGTTTGTCGGTTTAATGTCGGTTAGACGGTTTAGTTAGAGCGGCTTTCAACGTTTATTACCGATGGAGTGATGCGTTAATTTTGTTGGATAAGCGTCAGTGTATCCACTTTGCCGGATGCGCTGACGCATATCACAGTGGGACCCAACGAGCTAAAATCGTTGGGTCCCACTGTATTAACTTATTTGTCGATTTTAAAGGCGATAAATACCGGACTGCCATTGCGCTGTATCAACATGGCGATAGATTTATCGGTCGGCAATTTGGCTACCAGTTTGTTAAAGTCAGCCACATCTTTGACCGGGGTGTTTTGCACCCGCAGAATCACATCACCCGGTTGAATGCCCGCATCCTGAGCAATACCGCTATTGACTTTCTGTACTAACACGCCATTTTTCTCGACTTGCAATTGTTGACGGTGCTCATCGGATAAATCAGCCACGGCCAATCCGAGTCGGTTATTTGCTGTTTCCGGCATGGCTCCGCCACTAGAGGCGATTTTGCCTGCTTGCGCAGGTAACAGCCCAACTTTTACCGTCAAGTCTTCTTTGTCACCCTGACGGATAATTTTCAGACTGGATTGTTTATCGATAGCCGTCATGCCAACAATGGGGGGCAGTTCGCCCGAGGTTTCGATGACATGGCCATCAAATTCCACAATGATGTCACCAATTTGAATACCGGCTTTTTCAGCAGGGCCTCCCGGGATGACTTTAGCCACCAGAGCGCCATGCGGTCTGTCCATGCCAAACGATTCGGCCAGTTGTCTGTTCACATCCTGAATTTGTACGCCCAGCCAACCGCGCGAAACATTGCCTTTGGTTTTGATTTGTTCGGCCACGTTCATGGCCACATCAATCGGTATCGCAAAGGAAACGCCCATATAACCGCCAGAGCGGCTATAGATCTGCGAGTTGATGCCGACGACTTTGCCCTGCATGTTAAACAAGGGGCCGCCTGAATTGCCGGGATTGATGGCGACATCGGTTTGTATGAAAGGCACATAGTTACCGTCAGGCAAACTGCGACCTTTAGCGCTGACGATACCGGCTGTTACGGATTGATCAAAGCCGAACGGAGTGCCAATCGCCAGCACCCACTCACCGACTTGTAGTTGATCCGGCGAACCAATTTCCACCACCGGCAAATCCTTGGCATCGAGTTTCAATAAAGCAACATCCGTACTTTCATCAGAACCGACCAGTTTGGCAACCAGCTCCCGACGGTCTTTGAGTTTGACCACGATTTCGGAAGCGTTATTGACGACATGGTGGTTGGTCAATATATAGCCGTCTTTAGATATTACAAAGCCTGAACCCAGTGAATTGGTTTCTTTAGGCACATAGCCTCTGCCAGGGCCTTGATGAAAGCGACGGAAAAACTCCTCCAGTTCAGGTGGAATATTTTCCGGCATTTGTTGATCGTCGCCTTGCATGTCCGGTGCTTTTTGAGTTGTGCTGATATTGACTACAGCGGCGCCATTGGTTTTGACCATTTCGGTGAAATCCGGCAATTGGGCAAAAGCTGAGGTGGTCAAAACGGCCAACAAGCAAACGCTATTTAAAAGCTTTTTAAACATGAACTCTCCATTCGTTACGACATTCAGAAAATAATAGGGGGTAGAACTTATTTTAAACCAACACCCGAGGCCACAAATTCAACGGTTTGGGCAGGTACTTCACCCAAAACGGTGATCTGAAAGTCGCCAATGACTTTACTGTAGGAATTGACCGGCCCCAGTTTTTTGGAACCTTCAATGCCTTTGTCTCCTTTGGCTTCGAAATAGATCGAGATATTGGAAAAACCGTCACTGATCAAAAGATGCTCGACAGATTTTTTAGACTGCTGCATATCATTGTGGACGAAAAATACTTTTTCAAACCCCGCAGGCCAATTTTTTATCAGATAGGGCGAATTTTCAAAATCGTCTGCTTGTTTGAGATGTTGGTGTGAGTCGTGCTCATTGGGATTGACAACAGGTTTGGTACTGGGATTGTCGATGTTGAGATCGGTAAACAAGACTTGCTCAAGTATTTTGCCATCGAGATCGTAGACCTCAACTTTCAACGGCAGCAAGGAGGCGGTATCCACCCAAATTTTTCTGGCATAGCGCATTTGGTCTTTGGGTAGGATGGCTATGATTTGGCTGGGGCGCAGAGCTATCATCTCCTGCCCCGCCACCGCAACCAGATATTGTCCATCTAGTCGGCTAGTGTCCAGAGGTAGATTGATGATGAATGAACGATCCAGCGGTTGGTGTTTTTCAACTTTTTGACTGGTCTCTTTGTAAAGACAACTGATTTCGCTGGATTTCCGGCTGACTTCACGTAAAGGCGAGTTCAGTGAGGTCATGCGCTCGTTTTCTATACCCTGTTCCACGGTGTGGGCATATTTCATGGCATCCATTTGTCCATGTTTCATAAAAACCACGGTGCCATGATAATTGAGTGATTTCATGGCATCGCTGACGTTTTTCAACCATTGTTGGCCGCTTAAGGGTTGAGAATCGTCAGCGTGAGCAACTGATATAAAGAGCCAAAAAAAAAGAATGTATTGCATTAAATTTATTTATGTTGATAGCTGACCATACGCACCTGTGACTGGTTGCCGACGGTGTTGTTGACATACCAGACATTATCATGAGCTTGCAGATATTCCTTAAATTGAGCATTGCTTTGCTCTGCTTTTGTTGAGCGCTGGGCAACCGTATTGATCCCGAGTTCAGGAGTGTTTTGCAACTGCAATTTGGACACAGATAAACCAACAACCGCCAATACCACTGAAGCAGCAATTGCCAACGCTGCCTTGTTGGTGCGGCTGATTTTGGGATGAACGGGTAGTAAGTAGCTAGGTTCCTGTTTTATACGTTGGTGAATTTTGTCGGCAAAATCCAGACTGGCTACCGAACATTGTTCGGTTTTCATGGCTTGACTGATCAAAGCATAGCGACGCAGTTTGGCTTGAAGTTCTGCATCCTGTTTGGCAGTCTTAAGTAATGAAAAGGCTTGTGATGCTTCAAGTTGATCATCTATTAATAATGACAACTTTTCGGGTAATGATTCGTTCATGGTCGTACCTTAATCCAACAATGGGTTTAGTTTTTCATCGATAGCCTCGCGGGCTCTAAAAATTCGGGAACGGACGGTGCCTATGGGACAGTCCATGGCTTCGGCAATTTCTTCGTAACTCATGCCTTCAAATTCCCGTAAAGTGATAGCAATGCGCATCTCCTCAGGTAAATTTTCAATGGCCGTTTTGATCACCTGGATGATTTGATCATTCATGAGTTGATCTTCCGGCGTTTCAATGTCTTTCAGTTGCGGCGCGTTTTCAATATCTTCAGCATCCTGCATCTCGATTTCGAAATCAGAATGCCGCCGAGAACGCGACAATAAATAATTTTTGGCCGTGTTTATGGCAATTCTATATAACCAAGTATAAAAAGCGCTGTCGCCCCGAAATTCGCCCAGTGCTTTATAGGCTTTGATAAACGCATCCTGAGCCACGTCCTGTGCTTCGCTGGGATCTTTGACGTATCGATTTACCAGATGCACCAGTTTGTGTTGGTATTTGATTACCAAGAGATCGAAAGCGGCCTTATCACCTCGCTGAACTCTTAATACCAAATCCTGATCTAAATCCTGAGAGGGCCTGATTGACTCGTTCACTTTGTTATTTTTATGTTTGAATAGACAGAATTAAACCGCAATAGTTCTGGCAATACAAAAAAAAATACCGTGGGCTTAAAACACGTTATGATTTTTCTAGACTGTAACAAACTCTTCATATTGGCAAGTAAACCCTGTGACAAAAAAAACCTATCATTCCTATGACATCTTGATTGCCGGGACCGGTGGAGCTGGTCTTAGTCTGGCTTTACATTTGGCCGATCAGTATCGGGTGGCTGTGCTTGCCAAATTTGCCCTGACCGAGTGCAGTACCTTTTATGCCCAAGGCGGCATATCGGCGGTTTTTGATGATCAGCATGATTCCATTGAGTCGCATATCGAAGATACCTTAATTGCCGGTGCCGGACTTTGTGATCCTGAGATAGTACATCTTACCGTATCTCAAGGTCGAGCAAGCATTGAATGGCTGAGAACTCAGGGCGTTAACTTTACTGAAGAGCGTGACGCCAATGGCACCAAACAGCTTCATCTTAATCGGGAGGGCGGGCATTCGCACCGAAGAGTGGTGCATACCGATGATGCCACCGGCAAGGCAGTATCATTATCGTTGATCGAACAGGCCCAACTTCACCCAAATATCAGTTTGCTGGAATATCACAATGTGGTTGAGTTGATTACCGCTGATAAGCTGGGGCAATCACCGCAACGAATCTGTGGGGCTTATGTACTGGATATCAAAGCTGAAAATATCAAAACCATTGCCGCTAAAGTGGTGGTGTTGGCAACCGGTGGCGCAAACAAGGTTTATCTTTACTCAACCAATCCGCATATTTCCAGTGGAGATGGGATTGCCCTAGCCTGGCGGGCCGGCTGTCGCGTCAGCAATATGGAATTCATGCAATTTCATCCGACCTGTTTATACCATCCTTCTGCACGGTCCTTTCTGATCAGTGAAGCGGTGCGTGGTGAGGGTGGGCATTTGATTCTGCCGGATGGTGAGCGTTTTATGCGGCATTATGATGAGCGCATGGAGCTGGCGCCGCGTGACATTGTGGCCCGGGCTATCGACAGTGAAATCAAAAAGCATGGGATAGATTGTGTGTATCTGGATATCAGCCACAAATCCCCTGACTTCATCAAAAAGCATTTTCCCACCATTTATTCCCAATGCCTGGAATACGATATTGACATCACCCAACAACCAATTCCGGTGGTGCCCGCCGCGCATTATACCTGTGGCGGTGTGTTGACAGACAGGCATGCCAGAACCGATATTTCCGGTCTGTACGCGATAGGCGAAGTGGCTTGCACCGGTTTGCACGGTGCCAATCGGATGGCCAGTAATTCGTTGCTGGAGTGTTTGGTATTTGCTGAACAAGCCAATCGGGATATTCGGCGTCAGTTCGACAGTATTCCTGCCGTACCCTCCCTACCCAATTGGGATGAATCGCAGGTGAGCGATTCGGACGAGGAAGTGGTGATTTCCCACAACTGGGATGAATTGCGTCGCTTCATGTGGGATTATGTAGGCATCGTCCGTACCAACAAACGTTTGGAGCGAGCCATGAATCGGCTGGTGTTGTTGAAGGATGAAATCAGCGAATATTATGGCCGATTTAGGATCAGCAGTGATTTACTGGAATTGCGAAATCTGGTTATCGTCGCTGAATTGATTATTCGTAGTGCCCAGCAGCGCAAGGAAAGCCGGGGGCTGCACTTCACCAAGGATTATCCTGAGCCGGATGATAGTCAGCCGCCTAGAAACACCATTTTGATCCCGACTAAGCCGGATAAAAAATAATATTTAGTCTAGTCTCGCTGGTTTTGTGACGCTTTTGCAAAACCAATCACTCTGAACGGTAGCCTGAATTTCTCACTCAGGTTGCGCCTTAAGTATTACGTTTCGTATTTTTATGATGGAATTAATTTGGGTTGGCTCGGCGTTTATCAGCGGATTAATCGCTGCAAGGCTGACCTTACCTCCTCTGGTTGGCTACCTGATCGCGGGCTATGTTTTACATAGTCTGGACATCGCCCCTTTGCAAAGCCTGAATCATTTGGCCGAAATAGGCATTGAATTGCTGTTGTTTTCAGTGGGATTAAAATTAAAGCCCAGTTCGTTGATTCGCCGGGAAGTCTTAAGTGTAGGTGGGCTGCACTTGTTGATGATGGCGTTATTCTCGGCCTTGTTTTTC
>CAZJYS010000050.1:0-12410 GCA_964550075.1 uncultured Methylomonas sp. | reverse complement strand
AAAAGGATAAAACCCGATTGATGTATTTTGATTTGGTTTCTATGTTGGGATATTCGAAGTATTAATTTTGACTATGCACAAGCATTTACGAAACATTGCTGAGTTTCTGCTTTTCTATTCAAGCCGATATCGGCGGTTTCTCCATCAAGCAAGTAGTATGGCTACCTTAATAAAACCAACACCGGTATTACGCGGCATAAAGCCGATTACCACCAAAGCGATTAGAAAGCTATCGCTGTTCTCTGGTATCTGTCAAAGCGAACAACTCACGATCGAAACAGCACATAAAGCATTTGGTGATCTGAACCGTACAAATGTACGGTGCAGATGTCGGCTTTGAAGTGAGCTTATCCTAATCTGATCTGATCTGCACCCTACAAATGTAGGGTTCAGATAGCCAAAACTTGAGTAAAACCACGCTTAAAAACGCTTTGAAAGCCGTTGGAGCAATCCGCCAAAGCTTGAAGGTCTGTTTTAATTTCCCGTCTATCGATTGATGCAATCTGCCTGATCTGTCTTTCTGTTTTACCCTTATATTTTATCTTTTATGCTGGGTTTAGTGCTGGCTTTGTGCTGGGTTGAAATCTCTGAAAGCCTTGTTAGTGCTGACTGTGCTGGGTATGCTGGGTTATTTCACTATTCCAAGAAATTTTTATAAAAAACCTTTTGGCCTGGCTTGGTTACGCCTGGCGCGGGAACTGGATAACTTGCGCTCCGCTTTTCAATCCGTCGAGGTAATCGGCCCAGGCTTGCATCATCCGCCTGCGTTCGTCCAGATATTGAGCGCGATTGTAGGCGGCGCGTACTTGGTCCTTTGGCATGTGGCACAGTTGGCGCTCAATGGCGTCTGGTGACCAGCCTTGTTCATTTAGCAAGGTCGACGCGGTGGTTCTGAAACCGTGGGCGCTCATCTCGTCGCTTGCATAGCCCAGTGTTTTCAATGCGGTGCGAATGGTGCCATCAGACATGGGCCGGCCATCGCCGCGGCTTGATGGGAAAACGAATTGTCCAGGACCTGTTAATTGTTTGATGGATTCCAATATTTCAACCGCTTGACGTGATAACGGGACAATGTGTTGTGTTTCGGTTTTGGTGACAAAGTAGCGCCATTCTTTCGACTCAAGGTCTATATCCTTCCATTCCATTTGGCGGATTTCTCCAGGACGTTGGAATAAGTATGGCGACAACCTCAATGCACATTCCACAACGAAGGTACCTTGATAGTTGGCAATGTCCCGCAACAATTGTCCAACTTGCTTGGGATCGGTAATCGCGGCGTTATGCCTGACTTTTTGCGCGGGTATTTGTGCACCGACGGCCTGAGCAGGATCGTAGTCTGTAAAACCGTGTGCTATTGCATAGGCAAAAGCCCCGCTAATGTCAGAGCGTAAACGATGCGCGGTTTCTAGTTGGTTTTTGATGATCAGCGGCCTAACGATGTTGAAAACATCCGGCGACTTCACTTCGCTGATCGGCTTTTGACCGATTGCCGGAAATACGTAAAGTTCGAATCGGCGGAGTTTCTTTTGTTGGGTAATGTCGCGGACAGTATGAGCGGTCGACTCTAGCCATTCTCTGGTAACGTATTCGAAGCTATTGACCAGCGGTAGTCCTGCATCTAGGCGTATTTTGGCTTCAATGATCTGTTGGTTTTCAGCCTTTTCCTGTTTACGCGTTGCACTGGGATCAATGCCGTTAGCAATTTGCTCACGGGCTGACTCAGCTTTTCGCCGGGCGCTTTCCAACGATGTTTCAGGATAAGAACCAAAGCCAAGCCGATTTTGCTTTCCACCAAACCGGTAAATAAATCGCCACAGTTTTGATCCGTTGGTTTTGACTAGCAACGCCAGACATTCGCCATCATTGATGGAGTAGTCTTTGTCTTTAGGCTTTGCCGCCCTGTAGACCCTGTCTTTATTGAGATTCTTAGCCATTGAGTGACACCGAAAGTGATATGCAGTGATACGGTTAGGCCTAAATTTACCGCGTATCACTAAACGTGTCACTGTTTTGATTGTATGTCACTGCATTTTGCTGAACTTCTTTGAACAATAAAAAACCCGCTAAGCCAGACAGCTTGCGGGTTATAGTATGTTCTTGAACTTCTTAAAACTTTTCTTTGGTACCGAGGGTCGGAATCGAACCGACACTCCCGAAGGAACCGGATTTTGAATCCGGCGCGTCTACCAGTTTCACCACCCCGGCAAAGAAAGTGAGCATTATAGACATTTAGAGCAAGTTTGCCAAATCTTTTTTTAATTCCGGGGTTATAAACACTCGGACAACATATCAGCAAGGCGCCGAGTTGCACCCTGGTTACGGAGAACAAACGCCTTCGCTTTAGCTATTAATTTGTTTCTAAAATCTGGGTTAGTTCGGATTAGCAATACAGCCTCAGCGATTTCTTCAACAGTTTGTCCTTGTACCGCCGCCTCTTCCTCTAAAATTCGTTCGGCAATTTCTTTGAAGTTAAACATTTGTGGACCGAACACCACCGGGACGCCCGCTAATGCCGGTTCCAATACGTTATGTCCGCCCACCGACACTAGACTTCCTCCCACAAAAGCCACATCTGCAGCGGCATACAGCAATATCAATTCTCCCATGCTATCAGCAATATATACATCTACATTTTCAGTGATCGGGAGATCTTCGCTACGCATCACCACTTCAAGCCCTTGCTCCTGGCATAGTTTTTTGACTTTTAAAAACCTTTCAGGATGCCGGGGCGCAATCACTAGCAAAAGTTCTGGAATGTGCTTTTTTAATTGCCAATATACCGGCAATAATTGGGCTTCCTCGCCATGATGCGTACTCGACAATATCCAGACGAATCTTTTCGCAAACAGTTTCTGCTTCAAAACTTGCCCGGCGACCAAAGTATTTTCGGCTATGCTCAAATCAAATTTGGTGTTTCCCAATACTTTAACCTGATCATTTTGTGCGCCTATTTCCAAAAACCGCTGCCTGTCTTCTTCGGTTTGTGTGGCGATTTTTGTAACACATTGCAACGCTGGCTTGAATAAGGCAGGAATTTTCTTATAGGGCCTTGCCGCCCGATCGGACAATCGTGCATTGATGACAAATAAAGGAATATTCCGCGCAGCGCAGCCTGCAAACATATTGGGCCAAATTTCCTTTTCCATAAACACAGCCAGTTTGGGGCGATAATGATTGAAAAAGCGAGAAAGTATGAGAGGTAAATCGTAAGGTAAATAGACATGTTCAACACTATTACCTAATACGGCCCTAACTCTATCGGAGCCCGTAGGGGTAATGGTGGTGACTAAAAACCGTTGTTCGGGATGCTCGGCCTGCAGTAAGCGTATCAACGGAAAAGCGGCTTCAGCTTCGCCCACCGAGACGCAATGAAACCAAATCATTTTTTGCGCCGAAGGCGGATAAAAGCCTAATCGTTCTCCCCAACGCAAACGACAACCGGGCACGATGCGACCGCGCCAGTAAAGCCTAAGAAAAACAAAGGGTAACGCCAGATAGAAGATCAGGGTGTAAATAGCGCGCATCATTTCCCCAAAACCAGAAAAATAAATTGTAATCAATCGCTTAAAGGACGATTAAAACTTAAGAAGCCTAATGCCAAGCAATCTGGGCTGATTTGACTAAGAGTTAAAAAGAGAGCTTGTAAGGAATATTACAGTATCAGCTAACAGGAATCACACATCCAGCCTTAACTGTTCAACCATTCCATGTAGAGTTGAACACCCTGCTCAACGGGCTTGAAGGGGTGAAGGCAACCTGCATTTCGCAAGTTCTCCAGATTAGCTTCCGTAAAGCTTTGGTAACACCCTTTAAGGTGATGCGGGAAAGGAATATATTGGATGTGTCCACGTTGATGATATTTGATGACGGCGTTGGCAACATCATTAAAAGTCTGACTTCGTCCTGTACCGCAATTAAATATCCCTGAAGCTTGCGGATTATCCAAAAACCATAAGTTCACATCCACCACATCGCCGACATAGACGAAATCACGGCGTTGTTCACCATCACCATAGCCATCACAACCTTCAAAAAGCCGCAATTCATCGGCTACCTTGATTTGATTATTTAGATGAAACGCAACACTGGCCATACTGCCTTTGTGAGCTTCACGCGGGCCATAAACATTAAAATAACGCAATCCAACGACTTGAGCAGTCAATTGAGTTTGTCTGCGTAAATATTGATCGAACTGAAATTTTGAGTAGCCATAGACATTCAACGGCCCTTCGTAAGCCAGCTCTTCTTTAAAATGAATATCAGCGCCATAGACTGCAGCACTGGAAGCATAGATGAAAGGAATTTTATGTCGCTGACAAAAATGAAACAGATTTTTGCTGTATTCATAATTGTTGTCCATCATGTAACGACCATCCCACTCTGTCGTCGTGGAACAGGCACCTTGATGGAAAATAGCTTCGATAGTCTCTGCATGAAAAGCGCCTTGCTGTAAACGTTCCAGAAAGGTGCTTCTGTCCAGATAATCGGCAATTCGGCAATCAACCAAGTTTTTATATTTGACACCATTGGTCAAATGATCAACCACCAAAATATCATCGTAACCGCGAGCATTTAAGCCCAACACCAGATTGCTGCCTATAAATCCAGCGCCGCCGGTTACGATGATCATACGGATTTATTCAGAAACGATTTTGATCGGCAAAGTAACAACCACATCGGTATGCAGATTGATAGCGATGTCGTATTCGCCCACTTGGCGAATGACACCGTTTGGCAAACGCACTTCATGCTTTTCAACTTTGACACCCGCAGCAGTAATCGCTTCAGCAATGTTTTGTGTACCTACTGAACCAAACAAACGGCCTTCGTCACCGGTTTTATGTGCAATAGAAACACTCAATTTGCTGATGGCTTCGCCACGTGCTGTTGCTGCAGCCAGTTTTTCAGCCGCTTGTTTTTCCAGCTCGGCGCGACGCTCTTCGAATTCCTTGATTTTGGCAGCCGTCGCTTTAGCGGCTTTGCCTTGAGGAATTAAAAAGTTTCTGCCGTAACCTGCTTTGATGGTCACTCTGTCGCCCAGATTACCCAGGTTTGCTATTTTCTCAAGAAGAATAACTTCCATCTTTATCTACCTCGTTAATCGACTCATTGTCGAATGATGGCTTATTTATACAGCCGTTTTATTTGAAATTTTGTTTCGTAAGTTCAGCCAGTTATCGGTCAACCCACATATCGCAATAATCACCATGACATGTGGAATCATCACTAAAGTCAGGTATAAGAAAGGCACCATGAATCGACTGCCTTTCATTACCGAGAAGGTTGCGTGCAAAACCGCTGTGCCAATGAAGGTATACAACACGAAAAGCACTAACAACATATTCCAGGCCATCTCAGCGACAATCCCTGATGACAAAGCTGCTAAAGCTAACAACACCAATGTGGCAATGGCCAGTTTGGTATGCCCTTTCATCCCCAGAAATTCGGATCTAAATCCTCCGGGATTGTATAGCGCCGCTTGCCACCATCGTGCCAAAAATAGACCGAACAGCAAGCCATAGACACTTCCCGCTGCAATAGCGCCCGTCATGAAGTGAGCAAACACTTTTGCAGATTGCTGAATTTGTTCAACTGGAACGTCATCCGGCTTGTTTTGTAACATAGGCTGTATCATCGCTTCCAATGTGCCCGACCAAAACAGCGCAGGTTGCTGCTGATAACCATAAAAAGCCAGCACAGCAATGACACCCAATAGCACGGCCATTTCAATGGCAACTCCAAGATTCCGACCTTCGCGAAGCACAGTCGATATCAACCAAACGGGAATCCAGGATACCAATCCGTATAAAAGTGCAAACTGATAACCGATTTTCAAGAACAGACTGAGTATTGCCGCAGCAAAACAGGCGCACACCAATACATACAGACCTTCTTTCGCACCTCGTCGCAATGTGACCAAAGCTACAGAAGCTGAACTTACAATACTGACCGGAGGAAACGCCAACGACAACAACGCCAAAGCAGCTGCAACCGTCATGGCTTGCATTCTGCCTTTCATGATGTAGGCTGCTAAAAATTGCACGCCTGCTCTCCGGATGACCTTAAGTTATTTATGCGCGTCGCAGAACGGCAACAGCGCCAGGAAACGAGCCTGTTTAATCGCTGAAGTCAAGCGTCTTTGGTACTTTGCACTGGTGCCGGTAATTCTGCTAGGAATGATCTTGCCGGTTTCTGTGATGTATTCGCTTAACAAATCCAGATCTTTATAATCGATCACGATTGCATCTTCACCGCTAAAACGGCAGCCTTTTTTACGTCTGATATTATTACGTGCCATGCTAATTCTCTTGGTTCAATGGGATTATTCTGCTTCAAACTCAGTTGCGACATCTTCCGCAACTTCAACATCGACGCTCTCTTCTTGCTCTTCTTCAACTTCTTCTTTCACACGTTGACTGGTTTTTTGACCATCATTGCCGCTAGTAGCAATCGCAGAAGGTGCAGTAATCGCTTCTTTTTGCAACAGGGTTTGGCTGCGCAAAATTGCATCGTTGAAACGGAAACCACTTTCCAACTCTTCAAGAGTGGCTTGGTCACATTCAATATTCATTAACACGTAATGTGCTTTATGAATTTTTTTGATAGGGTAGGCTAGATGTCTACGCCCCCAATCTTCCAGGCGATGAATTTTGCCGGAAGCTTCTTGGATAGTTGTTTTATAACGTTCAATCATGGCAGGCACCTGAGCACTTTGATCAGGGTGTACCAAGAAGACGATTTCATAATGACGCATGATTTCTCCTTACGGTTTAAAAAGCCTCCCACTTGTTAAGCAGTGAGGCAAGGGCTTGGGATGAAATATTCCCAAAAGCTGACCATTATAAAATCCGGCAGGATTCTTGCAAATTAATTTTTCATATTCAAACAACTGATGGTTGCTAAATCTTTAACCAGAAAACTCAGATACACTAGGATTGACTGATGATCAAGCCATTTACTGATCTAAAATTTGATCATTTCTTACATTTCTAAAAGGCAAATAGGCCGCCGCAGTCGCCTTGTAACGATTCAACTGCTCCCGCTCTCGCCCCACAAAATCAGAAATTGCGTTGACAAACCTAACGTCCCTGATCCAATGCGCTGAATAGGTTGCTACCGGCTCAAACCCTCTAGCAATTTTATGCTCCCCCTGCGCACCGGAATCAAAACGCTGCAGACCTTGATTCAAACAATACTCAATGCCCTGGTAGTAACAAGCCTCAAAATGCAGAGCGTCATAATCGTGCTCGCATCCCCAGTACCGTCCATACAGCGTGTTGTTGCCAATAAAACTCAATGCTGCAGCCACAGGAGTCTGTTGCTTCATAGCCAAAACAAGCAGCAATTGCTCCGGCATGCTTTCAGCTAAAAACTGGAAAAATTGTGGATTCAAATAGGGTCGCGAGTGGCGTTTGAGATAAGTCAATGCATAAAAACGATAAAACGATTGCCATTGCTGATGCGTAATTTCGTTACCATTCAAACGAATTAATTCAATGCCCTGCTCAGCAATTTTGCGCCGCTCTCGTTTGATCATTTTGCGTTTGGAAGCGGTCAAGGCTTTTAAATAATCATCAAAACACTTATAACCGTGGTTAAACCATTGAAACTGCACATCTTCGCGAATAATCAGCTCTTTGATTTGTAACCACTGATGAAGCTTTTGTTCTGGAAAAAGACAATGCCAGGAAGACAGCTTTTGATTTTCGGTTTGCCGCAGGATAAAACCCAACAACAAATCAGTGATAGCGGCAAGATCCATATCTGATCTAACAGCCAATCGAGGACCCACACAAGGAGTAAAGGGTATTGAAGTGATTAATTTAGGATAATAATTTAAACCCCACTGCTGATAAGCTTGCGCCCAAGCTTGATCAAATACATATTCTCCCCACGAATGGGATTTTTGGTACATAGGTAGCAAGGCAACCAACTGGTGACGATCCATCACCACTACATGACAAGGTTGCCAACCGGTTTCTGCTGACACGACACCGCTTCGCTCCAAAGCATACAAAAATTCATATCGCAAAAATGGATAGTCAAACCCCGCCAGCGCGTTCCACTGTTGCGCATCGATCTCAGCTAAACTGGCAATGGATTTCACTTCCATACTTCTAACTCTTGGGGTGCTTTAATCGGCATCAGGATATCGATTGAAATGACAGCAAGCAAACCGTTTTCACAAGCCTGTGAAAACAATAAAAACCCTATTTTACAAATTATCCGCAAGGTGTTTATTCGTTCTGAAACGGTCTGGGAAATAGGCAGCGGCACCGGACAACATGCCTGCTTTTTCGCCAGCCAACTTCCGCATCTATTCTGGCAACCCACTGACCGGACAGAGAATTTGCCAGGCATCAACTTATGGCTTACTGAAGCTAAACTGGACAACATCAAACCACCACTGGCATTAGATGTTAATGATCCTGTTTGGCCATGCACCAACATAGAAGCAATATTCACCGCCAATACTTTGCACATCATGAGTGCTGCGGAAATGGAAATTCTTTTTCAGAAATTAGCGATTCATCTGGCAGCAAACGCAACGATGTGCATTTACGGACCGTTTAATTACGGAGGCCAATTCACAAGTGACAGCAACGCCCGTTTTGAAAATTGGCTAAAACAACAGAATCCACTGAGCGGAATTCGGGATTTTGAACAGGTTTGCGCTCTCGCCAGTGCTATTGAGCTGACACTGATCGATGATCATGAGATGCCCGCCAATAATCGTCTTCTGATTTTTCAAAGGCAGCAAGGCTAATTCAACCGGAACTAATAGTTGAGCAAGACCTTCAAAATCAAGCCATCCATAAGCTTAACAAACCACGATTACGCGCTCAGTTTATCGCTGAAATCGAGGTTACTGACAATGAAGGCCGAGCAAAACAATGCCGAAGAAATAATAAACTCGCCTGAGAAGGAAACATAAATCCCTAAAAGCGACAGAACAACGATGACGACCTGTTTGATAAAAAATTGGCTGATTTTCATGATAGCTAATGACCTAATCCAGTCTGGTTGTTGCGTTAATTACACTATAAGGCTATTTTGTTGAAAAACAATGCCTTAAATTAGCCATGGATTGTTTCTTATTTTTGACAAATAGTGTTTTACAAACAACATTACCTTCTACTCGTGCTGCGATTTTTTAAACACCTAGCTTAAATAGACTGAAATTTGACCAATCTGATCAATCACGAAACACTAGCGTATTGCGTTGGAGGCATTGGGATTCTGCTAGAGTGGCATTCCTATCATCTAACCTGTGGAAAAGCCTTCCGGCGCTGGTCTGCACTTGGAGCGATATTCTGGGCAGGACAATATGCTTTACTAAATGCCTGGACAGCTGGATTAACTATGGGCTTTACCGCTGTTCGAACCTTGATGTCATCTGATAACAGGGAACACGGAATCTTCAAACACTGGGCAGCCAGCGGATTCTGCTTGATTTTTGGCATATTGACGATGTTATCCTGGCAAGGCTGGGTTTCTCTGTTACCGGCAGCTGCAGTCATCAACACCACCCTGGCCTTGTTCTATCTTGACAACAAAAGTATGCGCATTGCCCTACTGGCATCCAGTTTTGCCTGGATAAGCAACGACCTTTATTGGCACGCTTGGCCAGCTTTAATAGCAGAAAGCGTGGCCATGGGGATCAATATCCGCACCATCCACTCATTGATGCAAAAAGCACAAAGCACACTATCTTTATAAGTTGATACTTTGGGCTGGCTTAGTTCTTCGACTCAACATTCTTAAGTCAATTTTAAGCTGCCTGATGCAGAATCTGCTGCAACTGAAACATCTTCCAAAATAGGAGCTTATATGTTCAGCATCTTAAAAATTATCATTTTGGGCTTAATATTTTCATCCGCTGCATGGGCTGATGACGATTGGAACAGACATCGCCATGGACATCACCATGGGCATCATCACCGTGAACATTACCCCTACTATCGACGAGACATAGTGTATGTACCTGCGCCCCCTGTGGTTGAATATGTTCCAGTAGCCCCCCGCTATTACGCTCCTCCACCTGTGAGCTATTACAGATATGATCAGCGATCGCCTACCGGCTTGGTTGGTAGCATGGTAGGTGGCGCGGTTGGTTACCAAGTGGGAGGCGGCGACCCCTTGGCAGCTGGCATAGGCGCGACAGCTGGTGCCATTATTGGTAACGGCAGATACTGATTTAACTAAACTCTCAGCCGATAAAATCCGGTTAATTTCTGCATAACTCTGCCCTTCCATTCAGGCCACTTTGATTATTGGAATTGAATTATGAGCAAGACGGAATTGGTCCGTTCTTGCTCAGATTTGTTCAAGCTGAATTCAAACAGCAAACATGACTACCCCAATAGCTAAAGCAGGATAAAATAATCCATATAGCAGCAAAAAAGCTTGGTTCATCATAGCTTCACACAGCAAATACAGATCTTTCACCTACCTGCAACTCGACATCCCACCATGCGCATCATTTCCATCAATCTCAATGGCATCCGCTCAGCGGCGACTAAGGGCTTTTTCGACTGGCTGGCTCAACAAGATGCCGATATTATCTGTATGCAGGAACTCAAGGCACAGGCCAACAACATGAGCGAGCAAATGTTGAAGCCAGACGGTTTCCATGGTTATTTTCATTACGCCGAAAAGAAAGGATATAGCGGTGTTGGCATTTATAGCAAGCAACCGGCGGACATGATTATTGAAGGCTTGGGCCATGCCGACATCGATACCGAAGGCCGCTATCTGGAGGCGCAGTTCGGCAACTTATCCGTCATTTCACTTTATTTACCATCCGGTTCCAGCGGCGAAGAACGCCAAAACATTAAATTCAGTGTTATGGAGCGTTTTTATCCGCATCTGGCTGCTCTAAAAGCCAGCGGTCGAGATGTCATCATTTGCGGCGACTGGAATATCGCTCATCAACAAGCAGACTTGAAAAACTGGCGCGGCAATCAAAAAAACTCCGGTTTTTTACCGGAAGAACGTGCCTGGTTTGGGCAGATGCTCAATGAACTGGGCTGGGTGGATGTATATAGGCGTCTACATCCGGGTACTACAGACGATTGCTACACCTGGTGGAGCAATCGGGGACAGGCCTGGGCCAAAAACGTGGGTTGGCGCATCGATTATCAGATTGCAACCCCAGAAATGGCTGCTAGCGCATATTCTTGTAGCATATACAAAGAACAACGTTTTAGTGACCATGCCCCATTGATCGTTGACTATACCTATAAATGACAGAAACGAAAAACGGAGTAGAAATCTAGATTTCTACTCCGTTTAAACGGGTTAGACCGATCAACCCTGAAGACTTTTATTCAGCCGCCATCATTGACGGCTGAAAGTTAAGATAGATCAATCATCCGGCCCATTGTGACAAGTGTAACAACCTACCGGCTGGCCTTTTTTAACCGACTTGGTACCCCATTCGGTTTGCCAACTTCTGTCAGCCGCCACCCTCGACAATGCACTGCCTCTTAAATCCTGACCATGGCAAGCTTTACATTCGTTCGGATTTTTTTCGTAAAAAGCCGGATGTCCAGCATCTTCATTGAATGCCCACCGACTGTCACCAACGTTATGCATACCATGTGGGCCAGCGGTTGTCAGCGCTAAACTGCCAGCTTTATGGCAAGTTGTACATTCGCTAATGGTTCCGGCATGACCTTGCAAGTCATTGCTGGCAATATCATCGTTAGGATGCTCGGCATCACCTGGCAAGATGGCATGCGTACTGCCATGACAGCCTTCGCAACTGACATTACCGTGACCTTTACTAAAGCGGAATAACTTACCGTCATTTTCAGCAAAGCGTTTGTTGCTGGCTAATAAAGGTGATGCAGCAGGATCGTTGCGATCATAAGCATGCAACAACCGAATACCGTCACTCGCCAAAGATGCGTTAATCGGCGGATTGGCATTCGCCGGAATCAAATGATTGATAGCATCGCCGGTATGGCAAGATTGGCAACGCGGCTCATCAGACCAAGCTTTGCGGGTCAATTCCGTGGTTCTTTGATTGATTGCCCCATACTGTTTCATGGCTTGAGTGCCACCGACTGCCTGCATGTCGCCATGGCAATTTTGACAAGTGACCGTTTCAGTCATGGCCCCCCGCAAACATTTGGTATCCGCACCCGGGTGACATTGATAGCAAGCTTGTTGATCGGGTGCTGGTACGCCATTCAATGCAGCATCCAATCCGCTGACAGGGGCTGGGCTGTCGTAAATGGTTTTGCCTGCCACGCTGGCAACTTTATTACCCGCATGATAGGAGTGCATGACTTCCGACATCCATTTGTGCCCCACCTGATTACCGGTAGGTTTACCATTACCCGCCAGATCCAGCGCAGGTGAATAGTGACAGCTGGCGCATAGCACAGGCTGTTGATTCATTA
>CAZJYS010000049.1:0-13098 GCA_964550075.1 uncultured Methylomonas sp. | reverse complement strand
TGTTTGGTACCGATGGCCGGACTTGAACCGGCACGACTTGCGTCACCACCCCCTCAAGATGGCGTGTCTACCAATTCCACCACATCGGCATTAATTCAACACAAACCAGCACTACTGAGCTTCCTTGATGGCTGGTTCAGCAGGCACGGCAGTAACCGGAATTGATTCGGCTGGGGCTGGCGTTGCGGCTACAGGTGCTGGGGCCGTAACAGCAGCAGGTGCTGCATCAATAGTTGTTTTTTGCGACAACGGTACGTCAGATTGTGGCTGTTCTACAGCTGGCGTGTCCATGATGTCGGATTTTTTGCCTTGATAACCACTCAGCATGGCTAAAACCAGGCTGGTGATGAAGAATAGGGTGGCAAAAATGGCAGTGCTTCTGGATAGAAACGAAGCTGAGCCTTGAGCGCCGAATACGGAACCTGAACCGCCACTTCCGAATGCTGCGCCAGCGTCCGCACCTTTGCCCTGCTGCATCAGAATCAGGCCAACAATGCCTATGCCTAGCAGGACGTGAAAAACAATGATAATTTGATACAGCATATTGATCCTAAAGCAAAAATACTAAACTGAATGACAAATCTGCAAGAATCCTTTTGCATCCAGCGAAGCGCCGCCTACCAAGCCGCCGTCGATATCGGGCATGGCAAACAGGGCTTTGGCGTTGTCAGGTTTGACGCTACCGCCGTACAGAATCTGTACTTTTTCAGCGATAGCTGGACTTCTGTCAGCGATACGTTGACGAATATATTTGTGAACTTCTTGAGCTTGTTCGTCGCTGGCAGTTTTGCCGGTACCAATGGCCCAAACGGGTTCATAGGCAATGACGGCTTTTTCGAATGCTTCAATGCCAGCAGCATCGATAACTGCATCCAGTTGCTCATCAACGACTTGGAAGGTTCTGTCCTGTTCACGTTCTTCCAGAGTTTCACCCACACACAAAACCGGAATCACGTTTTGTTTTTGAGCTTGGCAAAAACGGTTGGCTACGGATTGACTGGTATCGCCGTAGTATGAACGTCTTTCTGAGTGTCCAACCAGGGCATATTTGCAGCTGCAATCGGCTAACATGCTGGCAGAAACTTCGCCGGTATAAGCGCCAGAAGCTTGGTCTGCAACATTTTGTGCACCTAATGCAATCGATGAGCCTGCTAAAGCGCCACGAATATCTGACAGGTAAACAAACGGAACGCAAACGGCCACTTCCTGACTGACGTTGCCCAAACCTTCTGCCAACGCTTTTGCCAGTTGCACACCCTCTTCCCGAGAGCCATTCATTTTCCAGTTACCCATAATCAAAGATCGACGCATCACACCCTCCGAGCCAAATAAAGCCGCTTATGATAAACCTTGAGCATGTTAAGTTCAAGATTCGATTGCTTTTCTGACATCGGCAGCCAATTGATTGGCATATTTATTGACATCATCGCCGTCCACGCCTTCGACCATGACCCGAATTAATGGCTCGGTTCCGGATGAACGCAGCAATACCCGGCCTTTGTCACCGAGCTTTTTTTCGACGGCTTCGACCGCTTTTTTTATGCTGTCAATTTCATCGATTTTAACTTTTTTGGACGTTCTGACGTTGACCAGGACTTGCGGATATTTTTTCATGCCCGACTTGAGTTCATGCAGACTTTTGCCGGTGCGTTGCATTTCCGCCAGTACTTGCAAGGCCGAGATGATGCCGTCACCGGTGGTGGTTTTATCCAGACAGATAATATGCCCCGAACCTTCGCCACCCAACATGCCTTTTTTCTCGGCCAGCAATTCCATGACATAACGATCGCCTACATTGGCACGAAATAGCGGAATACCTAAATCTTTTAGGGCATGCTCCATACCCAGATTGGACATCAAAGTACCAACTACAGGACCACTTAATTTGCCTTCGTCAAAACGGGATTTGGCAATGATGTAAATTAATTCATCACCATCAACCACTTCGCCTTTGTGATCGACCATGATTATTCTATCGCCATCACCATCCAGTGCGATGCCGAGATCGGCACGGTATTCCCAGACTTTGGCGGCTAAGGCTTCCGGGCTGGTTGCCCCGCATTCATCGTTGATATTCAAACCATCGGGATCAGCGCCAATAGAAACTACTTCTGCGCCCACTTCGCTAAACACATGGGGGGCAATGTGATATGTGGCACCATTGGCGCAATCAATCACAATACGCATGCCTTTAAAATCCAGTTGTGGCGGTACGGTCGATTTACAGAATTCGATGTATCGTCCGGCGGCGTCGCTGACGCGTTTGGCTTTGCCAAGCTTGGAGGATTCGACGGTGGTCATAGGTGCATCAATGTAATGTTCAATTTGATGCTCCAGTTCATCCGGCAATTTGGTGCCGTTCACAGAGAAAAATTTAATGCCGTTGTCGTAATAGGGGTTATGGGATGCACTGATCACGATCCCAGCCTTGGCACGCAGAGTGCGGGTCAAATAGGCAATACCTGGCGTCGGCATGGGACCCAGCATGCGTGTATCTACGCCTGCGGCTGATAATCCAGCCTCCAACGCTGATTCAAACATATACCCTGATATACGGGTATCTTTACCCACCAACACAAAACCGCTACCTTCTTTTGCGAAAACGCGCCCGGTTGCCCAGCCCAGTTTCAACATGAAATCGGCAGTGATGGGGTATTCACCGACTTTTCCACGTATGCCATCCGTTCCGAAATATTTTTTTGCCATTTTCAATTCCACTTTCCTGTTACCAAAAAAAAGAGAGACCTAGGTCTCTCTCAGTTTTATTGTCACTATAGACGATCAGCCTTGCTCTGCTGTATCACCTATGGATGGATCAGAAGATTTACCTTTACCCCAATGCTCGACTTCAACATCGTCATTGGAAGGCGGGGTATCGTCCCAGCCTTTGGGCTCTCTGACCGGCTTTCTGTTCATCAAATCTTCGATCTGATATTTATCGATGGTTTCATACTTCATTAAGGCATCGGCCATAGCGTGCATGATGTCAAGGTTCTCTTTCAGAATCTTTTCAGCACGTTCATAGTTGCGATCGATAATGGAACGAATTTCTTCATCTATCGTATGCGATGTTTCTTCGGCAACCGATTTATGTTGTGTAACAGAACGACCCAAAAAGATTTCGCCTTCCTCTTCGCTGTAAGCCAATGGCCCAAGGCGTTGCGATAGACCCCATTTAGTCACCATATTGCGGGCTAATTCGGTAGCGCGTTCGATGTCGTTTGAGGCGCCGGTGGAAACTTCTTCCCAACCGAAAATGAGTTCTTCCGCAATACGTCCACCGTATAGGCTGGAAATCATGCTATCCAGTTTACGCTTGCTGGCGCTGTATTGATCGCGTTCAGGCAGAAACATGGTGACGCCTAGGGCTCGGCCGCGCGGCATGATGCTGACTTTATAAACTGGGTCATGATCGGGAACCAGTCGACCAACGATGGCGTGACCGGCCTCATGGTAAGCAGTCATTTTCTTTTCTTTTTCATCCATGACCATAGAGCGTCTTTCGGTGCCCATGATCAGTTTATCTTTGGCTTTTTCCAAATCCACCATGCTGACCAAGCGCTTATTATAGCGGGCGGCAAATAAAGCGGCTTCGTTGATCAGGTTGGCCAAATCCGCGCCGGAAAATCCAGGGGTGCCTTGAGCGATATATTTGATTTTGACATCGTCCGCTACAGGTACTTTTTTCAAATGTACATTCAGAATTTGTTCACGGCCTCTGACGTCGGGTAAGCCAACAATCACTTGTCTGTCGAAACGACCAGGACGCAACAAGGCTTTATCGAGTACATCAGCGCGATTGGTGGCTGCGATGACGATAATGCCTTCGTGACCTTCGAAACCGTCCATTTCGACCAGCAACTGGTTTAATGTCTGTTCACGTTCGTCATTGCCACCGCCTAAACCAGCGCCACGCGAGCGGCCGACCGCGTCTATCTCGTCGATGAAAATAATGCAGGGTGCATGCTTTTTGGCCTGCTCAAACATGTCACGTACTCGAGATGCACCGACACCTACGAACATCTCCACGAAATCCGAACCGGAAATGGTAAAGAAAGGCACTTTTGCTTCCCCGGCAATCGCACGGGCCAGCAAGGTTTTACCTGTACCTGGAGGGCCTACCATCAAAGCACCACGGGGCACCTTGCCACCCAGTTTTTGATATTTGGCTGGGTCTTTCAAGAAATCGACCATTTCCTCGACTTCTTCTTTGGCCTCATCGCAGCCGGCCACATCGGCAAATGTGACTTTATTTTGATCCTGATCCAGCATTCTGGCTTTGCTTTTACCAAAGCCCATCGCGCCACCACGACCACCAACGCCACCGCCCTGCATTTGCCGCATGAAAAATACCCACACCGCAATCAGTAATAAAATCGGCCCGAAAGAGACAAAAATCTGCATCAACATGGACGGCTCTTCGGGGGGTTTGACAAGGATGTCAACACCATTGGCCAGAAGATCGTCAACCAAATGCGGGTCGTTAGGCATATAAGTTTTGAACTTATCACCTGATTGCATTTTGCCAACTACGGTATTGTCTGAAATGGCAACTTGCTGAACCTGTCCGGCTTTCACAGCGTCAATCAACTGCGAATACGATAGCGTAGCGTCGCTGCGAATCGACTTGGAGCCGAAATTATTAAACACTGCCATCAAAACGACTGCGATGACTACCCACAGCACTAAATTTTTCATCATATCGCTCAATTTACGCGCTCCGGCCGCAAGCGGCTCTAATATTTAAAAATCGAGTCATTGTATCAATAATACTCGTAACACTAACGATCAACATCGCCTTTCGGCTAATGAGTTTACCAAGCTATTTAAAACCTTTCGCCAAAATATAGACTTCATTACTTCGCGCCCTAGAAGCCTTGGGTTTTCTGATGACTACGCTATTAAAATGTTGTTTGACCTGATTATGGTATTCGTCGAAGCCAACACCCTGAAACATTTTAATCAAAAAGGTGCCGCCTTTTACCAGTATGCTGTGGGCTGCATCCAAAGCCAATTCGCCCAGATAAATAGCCCGGGGTTGATCAACTTCTTTGTTACCACTCATATTGGGGGCCATATCCGACAATAACAAGTGCACCGGCTCACCATCAAGTACTTTATAAAGTTTTTCCAGCACTTCGTCTTCCCTGAAATCGCCCTGGATAAAATCCACACCGGCAATCGGATCAATTTCAAGCAGATCCAGCGCTATTACTTTATTGTTTTTGCCGACTATTTTTCTGACATATTCCGACCAGCCACCGGGTGCTGCACCTAAGTCAACCACATTGATGCCAGGAGAAATGATTTTATCTTTCTCCTGAATTTCAAGCAGTTTGAAAACTGCGCGCGAACGATAGCCAAGCGCCTGAGCCTTCTTGACATATTCATCCTGAAAATGTTCCTGCATCCATTGCTGACTACTTTTAGTGCGTGCCATAGTTTTGATTGGTGTAAAATTGTGGGATTTTATTGTTAAGGAAACTGCGTGAACGCTATTGAAAAGAAAAAGTTGAAAGCTCTGGCCCACCCGTTAAACCCGGTGGTGATGATAGGGCAAGCGGGGTTGACGCCAGCCGTTATCAAAGAAATCAACATTGCCCTGGATGTTCACGAATTAATCAAGATCAAAATCCGTGCTGAAAGGGATGATCGCAATATCATCAAAACCCAAATTGGCGATGAAACAAATGCAGAACTGATTCAGTCTATTGGTCAAGTAGCTGTTTTTTACCGAAAAAACCCCAAGAAATAATCGTCAGGGAGGCTTAGCCTCCCTGAATCAAAAGCTTAAATATAATCAACCGAAATAATTTCGTACTCTATATTCCCGCCAGGGGCTTTGACCATCACCACGTCCTCGACTTCCTTGCCAATTAACGCTCTGGCAATCGGAGAGCCGATCGAAATCCGACCTTCTTTGATATTGGCTTCATCTTCACCGACGATCTGATATTTCACCAGCTTGCCGGAATCTATATCTTCAATTTCGACAGTGGCTCCGAATACCACTTTCCCATTCGCCTCTGTTTTGGTTACATCGATGATTTGGGCATTGGAGAGCTTGCTTTCAATTTCAGCGATACGGCCTTCGGCAAAGCTTTGCTGTTCCCGTGCCGCATGATATTCGGCATTTTCCTTTAAATCACCGTGCTCACGTGCATCGGAAATGGCCTGAATAATTCTGGGCCGGGTTACGGTTTTTAATTCTTCCAGTTCGGCGCGTAATTTATTGGCGCCCGCCACAGTCAGCGGCACTTTAATCATGGACTACTCCTGTATCTTAATCTTTAAAGGTCTTATGCAAATCTTGCAGGCAATTGACATCGCCCGCCGATAATTCGCCTAATGCATAGCATGCGGCTCTGGCGCCTGCCATGGTGGTGTAATAAGTCACTTTACGTTGCAAGGCTTCACGGCGCATCGTGAAAGAATCCGCCACAGCTTTGGAGCCTTCGGTGGTATTCACGATCAACTGGATTTCACCATTTTTGATCATGTCCACGGTGTTGGGTCGGCCTTCATTGACTTTATAAATCTCTTTACAAGGTATGCCCGCTTCTTTCAAAACCCTGGCTGTGCCGCGGGTTGCGACGATTTCATATTGCTTGTCGATCAGCATTTTGGCCAGATCCGGCAGCTTGGGTTTGTCTGCATCACGAATGCTGATTAATACCTTGCCACTATGGCTCAAATCTACGCCGCTGGCTCTTTGCGACTTGGCGAAGGCCTCACCAAAAGTTTTGCCCACACCCATGACTTCGCCGGTCGATTTCATTTCCGGCCCCAGCAAGGAATCCACGCCGGGGAATTTGATGAACGGGAATACGGCTTCCTTGACGGAAAAATATTCCGGAATGCGTTCTTCAGTTATGCCTTGCTGAATCAGAGTTTTACCCACCATGCAACGCGCGGCGATTTTGGCCAGCGGATAACCTGTGGCTTTGGATACAAAGGGCGCGGTTCTGGATGCACGCGGATTGACTTCCAACACGTAAACGGTTTCGCCCTGGATAGCAAATTGAGTATTCATTAGACCGCGCACGCCCAAAGCTTCGGCCATCTTTGCTACTTGCTCGCGCAATTGATTCTGAATGGCTTTGGGTAAATCGTAGGGCGGAATTGAACAGGCCGAATCACCTGAATGCACACCGGCTTGTTCGATATGCTCCATCAAGCCGCCGATCAACACGGTTTCTCCGTCATAAATGGCATCAACGTCCATTTCCACAGCATCATCCAGGAATCGATCCAATAACACGGGGGAATCGTTGGATACGCTGACCGCTTCTTTCATGTAGCGACGCAGGCCTTCTTCGTTAAACACAATTTCCATGGCTCTGCCGCCCAGCACATAAGAGGGACGTACGACCAAGGGATAACCCAGTTCTTTAGCGGAGTTGATGGCTTGCTCGACCGAACGCGCGGTGGCGTTGGGGGGTTGTTTCAAGTTCAAGCGTTCCAGCAACTTTTGAAAGCGTTCGCGGTCTTCAGCCAAATCAATAGAGTCAGGCGAGGTGCCGATGATCGGTGCGCCCGCAGCCTCTAATGCGCGTGCCAGTTTAAGCGGAGTTTGACCGCCATACTGCACAATCACACCTTTGGGTTTTTCCAATTCGATGATTTCCAGCACATCTTCCAGTGTCAACGGCTCGAAATATAATCGATCCGAAGTATCGAAATCGGTAGAGACAGTTTCCGGGTTGCAATTGACCATGATGGTTTCATAGCCATCTTCGCGTAATGCTAAAGCAGCATGTACACAGCAATAATCAAACTCGATACCTTGACCAATGCGGTTAGGGCCGCCACCGAGGATAATGATTTTTTCCCGATCTGAAGGCTGAGCTTCGCATTCCTGTTCGTAAGTCGAATACAAATAAGCAGTATCGGAGGCAAATTCCGCCGCACAAGAATCAATGCGTTTGTAAACAGGACGTATGCCTTGCTTGTGTCTGATATTGCGGACTTCAGACTCTTTGGTGTCCAACAATTTCGCTAAACGTCTATCGGAAAAACCCTTACGCTTCAAACGTAGCAATTCGCCTTTTGCCAAAGTGGCCAAGGTTTTGGTTGACAGCGTTTTTTCGGTAGCTATCAAATCCTCAACCTGTGCCAAAAACCATGGATCGATTTTGCAAGCCTGATGAATCTCTTCGAAACTTAAACCACTCCGAAACGCATCCGCCAGATACCACAAGCGTTCCGGTCCGGGGTAGCGCAATTCTCGGAGAATAGTATCTTCGCTATGCTCATCGCCAAGATCGACAATCTCATCCAGACCATCCACACCCACTTCCAGTCCACGCAAGGCTTTTTGCAATGACTCCTGAAAGGTACGACCTATCGCCATCACCTCGCCAACCGATTTCATTTGTGTAGTCAACCGATCATTGGCTTGCGGGAATTTCTCAAAAGCAAAACGCGGCACTTTTGTCACAACATAATCAATCGTTGGCTCAAACGATGCAGGCGTTTTGCCACCGGTAATTTCGTTCTGTAATTCATCCAAGGTGTAGCCCACCGCCAATTTGGCGGCCACTTTGGCAATCGGGAAACCTGTTGCTTTGGATGCCAATGCCGAAGAGCGTGAAACCCGCGGGTTCATTTCAATCACGATCAATCGGCCATTGTCCGGGTTGACGGCAAACTGCACATTCGATCCGCCAGTGTCGACGCCGATCTCACGCAACACCGCCAAAGAGGCATTGCGCAGGATTTGATATTCTTTATCCGTTAGGGTTTGAGCAGGAGCAACAGTGATCGAGTCACCAGTATGGACGCCCATGGGGTCGAAGTTTTCAATTGAACAGACGATGATGCAGTTATCTTTAGAATCCCGCACCACTTCCATTTCAAATTCTTTCCAGCCCAAAATCGATTCTTCGATCAATAATTCGCTGGTTGGAGACAAATACAGGCCGCGCTCACAAATCTCGATAAATTCTTCGCGGTTGTAGGCGATACCACCGCCACTTCCGCCCATGGTAAAGGAAGGCCGGACCACAGTGGGATAGCCGACTTCTTCCTGTGCAGCAAAGGCTTCTTCCATGTTGTGCGCCACTTTGGCCTTGGAAACTTCCAGGCCAATTCGAGCCATCGCTTCATTGAACAGGGCCCGATCCTCGGCCATGTTAATGGCTTCCTTGGTAGCGCCTATCATTTCCACGCCATATTTTTCCAGCACGCCGTGCTTATCCAATGCCAATGCGCAGTTCAAAGCCGTCTGTCCGCCCATGGTCGGCAAAATGGCATCAGGCCGTTCTTTTTCGATAATTTTTTCGACGGTTTGCCAATCGATGGGCTCGATGTAAATGGCATCGGCCATATCGGGGTCAGTCATGATGGTGGCAGGATTGGAATTGACCAGAATTACCCGGTAACCTTCTTCCCGCAACGCTTTACAGGCTTGTGTGCCTGAATAATCGAATTCACAGGCCTGACCAATCACGATCGGCCCGGCACCCAGTAATAAAATCGATTTTATGTCGGTTCTTTTTGGCATAGGACTCTATAACACTTAAGCGGGACGGGGCTGATTGTTCATCAGGGTCATGAAATCATCAAATAAGGCTTCGACATCATGCGGTCCGGGACTGGCTTCCGGATGCCCCTGAAAACTGAATGCAGGGCAATCGGTACGTTCTATACCTTGTAAACTGCCATCAAACAGCGAATGAAAAGTAGCGCGTAAATTGGTTGGCAAGGAATCAGCACTGACCGCAAAACCATGATTTTGGCTGCTGATCATCACCCTGCCACTGTCTTTATGCTGCACAGGATGGTTGGCGCCATGATGGCCGAATTTCATTTTCTCGGTTTTAGCGCCGCTGGCCAATGCCAGCAGTTGATGTCCCAGGCAAATGCCAAATACCGGAACTTTTTGTTCCAGAATGGCTTTGATTGCAGCGATGGCGTAGCTGCAAGGCTCCGGATCACCAGGGCCGTTTGATAAAAACACGCCATCGGGGTTCAGAGCCAATACTTGTTCCGCAGAGGTTGTAGCAGGCACGACTGTCACGCGACAGCCACGATTGATCAATAAGCGCAAGATATTGCGTTTGACGCCAAAGTCGTAAGCCACAACATGTTTTTGGGCTTCGGCGGATTCAGCATGACCACTGCCCAATTGCCAGACATTTTCCGTCCAGTTATAAATCTTGTCGGTGGTGACTTCTTTCGCCAAATCCAGACCTTTTAGACCAGAAAATCCAGCTATGGCTTGTTTGGCGACTTCAATATCGATAGTTTCACCGGCCATGATACAACCGCGTTGCGCGCCTTTATCACGCAGCAAGCGGGTCAATTGTCGGGTATCAATATCTGCAATTGCCACCACCTTGTGCTCGTGCAGATATTCCGGCAAGGTTTTTTGCATTCGCCAGTTGCTGGCTAACAATGGCAAATCACGCACTACCAGGCCGCTGGCGAAAACCTGCCCGGCTTCATCGTCTTCATCATTGGTGCCGACGTTGCCAATATGTGGATAAGTCAATGTGACGATTTGTCTTGCATAGGAAGGGTCGCTGAGTATTTCCTGATAGCCGGTGAGCGCTGTATTAAATACCACTTCCCCCACAGAGCAACCATCAGCGCCTATCGAAATGCCGTGAAACGCCGTACCGTCTTCTAATACCAGTAATGCAGGTTTATTCAAGATTGGTCACCTTAGATGTAGAAAACGGGATGAGTCTGGCGACTAATCCCGTTCCGAAAGAGTAAAAACTTGTGCGATTTTACGAAATTATGGCGATTTGGTCATTAACAATTTTTCAGGCCGAGTACATCCTGCATATCAAATAGCCCGGAGGATTGATTCGCCAACCAGATAGCGGCTCTTACTGCGCCATTGGCGAACGTCATACGACTGGTGGCTTTGTGGGTAATTTCCAGGCGCTCACCTTCATCGGCAAACATCACCGTATGTTCACCCACGATATCACCGGCTCGAATCGTGGAAAAACCAATGGTTTTGCGATCGCGCGCGCCCGTATCGCCTTCACGTCCATAAATGGCGCAGTCTTTTAAATCGCGCCCCAGGGTTGCCGCTACCACTTCGCCCATACGCAATGCCGTACCGGATGGCGCATCGACTTTATGTCGATGATGGGCTTCAATGACTTCAATGTCAGTGTAGTCACCCATCACTTTTGCCGTCATTTCCAGCAATTTCAAGGATAAATTAACCCCCACACTAAAGTTTGGCGCGATGACAATGGCTATATCTTTGGCTGCTTCAGCAATAATGGCTTTCTGAGATTCAGAATAACCGGTGGTACCTATGACCAGTTTTTTTCCGGCTTTTCGACAAATCTCGATGTAGTCCATTGAGGCATCGGGGCGGGTAAAGTCGATCAATACATCAAACTGATCAATCACGGCGGCTAAATCAGTGCCTACAGGTAGACCAATGCTTGATATGCCAGCTAATTCTCCCGCATCTTTGCCGACAGCCAGGCTTTCCCGACGCGACACGGCAACCGTCAATTCCGCATGTTCAGCCAATGCTGCCGCTTTGATCAAACACAAACCCATACGACCGGATACACCAACCAAGGCAATACGCATCATGATTTATCCTGTTAACTTGTCGAAAAAGCTTTTAACGCCATCCATCCAGCCATGCTCTTGGGGGCTGTGCTGTTTTCCTCCGCCGCTCAAGGACTCCTGGAGTTTTTCCAACAGACTTTGCTGTTCCTTGGTCAATCTAACCGGGGTTTCGATTTGTACCCGACACAGTAAATCACCCACTGAACCACCGCGGACCGGTTTCACGCCTTTGCCACGCAAACGGAACAATTTACCGGTTTGAGTTTCTGCAGGGATTTTTAATTTCACTTTACCGTCCAGCGTGGGTACTTCCATCTCACCACCCAAGCAGGCGGTTGGAAAGCTGATCGGCACTTCGCAATACAAATTAGCACCATCACGGGTAAAGATCGGGTGATCTTTAACCTGAACCTGCACGTACAAATCACCGGATGGTCCGCCGTTCATGCCAGCTTCGCCTTCGCCAGCCAGACGAATCCGGTCGCCGGTATCCACGCCGGGTGGCACTTTGACATTAAGGGTTTTTGTTTCTTGTACGCGACCCTGACCATAACATTTCGGGCAGGGATCTTTGATCTGTTTACCATTGCCGCGACAAGTCGGGCAGGTTTGTTGCACAGAGAAAAAGCCTTGCTGCATCCGCACCTGACCATGTCCATGACAGGTTGTACAGGTGACAGGACTGCTGCCTTTTTTAGCCCCACTGCCGCTACATTCACCGCAGGCTACCAGCACTGGTACCTTGACGGTGGCTTCTGTGCCGCCAACCGCTTCTTCCAGCGTCAGTTCCAGGTTGTAACGTAGATCAGCGCCACGTTGTACATTGCTGGCTCCGCCGCCTCGCTGACGACCACCACCGAAAATATCCCCAAATACATCGCCAAAAATATCGCTGAAATCTGCGCCGCCATTAAAGCCGCCACGTCCGCCACCCATAGACGGGTCAACGCCTGCATGCCCGAATTGATCATAAGCAGAACGCTTTTTCGGATCAGACAGAATTTCATAGGCTTCCTTAATCAGCTTGAATTTCTTCTCAGCTTCTTCAGGATTATCCTTGTTTCTGTCGGGATGAAATTTCATCGCCATGCGCCGATAACTTTTTTTAATCTCGGCTTCACTGGCGTTGCGATCAACTTCCAGCAGTTTGTAAAAATCTTCTTTTGCGGCCATTTGTATTTCTTGGATTATTTTTAAATTTTGTCTAGATAAAGCCCAAAATAGGCGACTTAATTGAAAGGAATCGACTGATCATATAAAGTTTCCGGAGAAATATCGATATTGCCAGGCCAAACCACAGTACCGTAATCGATAGCTGCACAAATAAATACCGAAATATTCTGCAAACTAGAAAACGGCTTTTTCTGCAAATAGGGCGTCATATCGAATAATCGCTTCTCGCCATTTTCAAAATTCAATTCCAGCCGATACCCAGGGTGCGTGGTCACGCTAACGACATCCAATAACTGTTCCATATCGATATTCTTATTGTAAAGGGGCAATTCGAAAAGGTTCTTCACCTTGGCAAGCCAATTCCCAATCGGCCAG
>CAZJYS010000048.1:0-13223 GCA_964550075.1 uncultured Methylomonas sp. | reverse complement strand
CTGAATGTGCCACAGGATCATCACGCCTATCTCGACAAAGGCGATGAAAATATTTATATCCCGGTTGCAATCGATCCCAAAGAAAAATTGGCAGCATCCAAATTAAAGCTTGCCGTGCTACAAAAGCCGCTAGGAATATACGACAGTGAAGTGAAAGCCAAGGTATTAAGAGGGCAAGGCGATTTCATACTCTCGCTGACGCCTGTTGAGGTTAAACCGACAGAAAGTAATCCGCTTATGATCGATGTTAGCTATCAGCTGTGCAACGATATGACACACGTTTGCTTTCGCCCGCAAACCGCTCAAGTCAGCTTAACGTTGCCAGCTATAGCTACTGCAGAATCTCAACTGCCGCTCGATTCCGAAGAGTCCATCAGCCTAACCGATCAATTGTTGTCATTGTTTAAGGCCAATCAAAACAACACGCTGTTAATGTTTGGACTGATGTTTTTGGCGGGTATCTTGTCGGTGGCAACGCCGTGTGTTTACCCCATGCTGCCGATTACCTCCATGTTCATTATCAACCGTGCTAATGGCGTGGCTGACAAAGAAAAACTACATGCTTTGGCTTATGTGATCGGCATCATTGGCACCTATATGGCATTAGGGCTGATGGCCGGCATGACCGGCGGTGCATTTAACACGTTTATGCAGTCCGCTTGGGTGAATATTGGCTTTGCCTTGTTTTTTGCCTTTTTTGCCATTGCTTTGCTGGGTTTTTACGAATTGGCTTTCATGCAAAACGAAGTGCATACCCTCGATCAACATTCAGCCAAGGTTAAAGGCCTGGCTGGCACCTGGTTAATGGGAACAGTAGCAGGCCTGGTCATTTCACCATGCGTGGGGCCGATTGTTTTCGCTCTTCTGCTGCAAGTGGCCGATAACATCGCCGACAAGGCCAGCGATCTGGCAGCAATGGGGCAAAGCTTGTCATTTTGGGATAAATTGACCATTGCCTGGCAAGGCAGCATCATGATGGGAGGATTCGGTTTTGGTATCGCCCTGCCGTTCTTTACCATCAGTGTGGTCAAATTTAAAAAACTACCCAAAGCCGGGTATTGGATGAATAAAATCAAATACGCGTTCGGCTTGATGATTTTGTACTTCGCGTACGTCTATTTTGCTAAAGGCATGGGTGTGTTGGGTGTCGAACCATCCATCACGTTATCGCTAGCTATTGGCATGCTGGCTGTCTGGATTGCCGTCGTGCATTGCAACGTACTGTCCTTGTTACCTGCCGATGCACTACCCAACCAAAAAATGCATCATTACTGCGGTGTGATGTCGCTAATTATTGGCGCCTGGCTGATAGTGGCAGGATTGAGTCAAACACCGATTATCACTACCGCGCATACGGACAACATTGCTGTAGCCGATCATGCAGCCTCTGCCAACTCGATCATTCAGGAAGAAGCAGGCATTGCCTGGTATAGAGATTTTGATGCGGCCCAAAAGGTGGCGCAACAAACCGGCAAACCGATTTTCATCGACTTCTATGCCAGCTGGTGTGCCAACTGCATTGCCTTCAAGGCCGAAACGGCTAATAACCCACAGTTGAACAAGGTATTGAGAGAGCAGGCCGTGGCATTAAAATTGGTGGATAAAGAGCCCGAATTTGAAAAATTTCGCGAACTTCCGGAACATCGCCAATTAAAAATCGGTTTGCCTTACTTTGCTATTTTAACGCCCAAGGGAGAACTGCTTTGGTCGAGTACGGATTACAAAGCGACGGAAAAAATGGTTGCCATCCTATCTTCCAGTGCACAAATTAATGGCTAATCATGGTCAGCCGTATGACAGCCAGCCGCTCAATATGCGGAAGAGGGGGGCGATTCAATCTGAGGCGTAAATATAGAAACGCTACGCGAAGCCTGTTTTAATGTCGGTTCTCGGACCGACCGCCGAGTTTCTTTCTTTTGCTCGGCTTCGGCAACTGCTCCTTGTGTTGCTCTAACATCTGCATCCATGCAGTCGAAAAGAAAGAAACCAAAGACAAACCTGTCGGGAGCTGGTTTGGACGCCAACGGCGCACTAAGTGCGAGCGCCTGGATGGCGCGAGTCAGCAGGCCGCCCCAATCCCGCCTGAATCCTGCGCTTCTCGGGGCGGAATCAGGGGATAAAGGGCATGCCTTTGGCATCGATTCGCTTCGCGGTTCCATTGCAAACAAAAAATCCGCCTCAGATTGAATCGCCCACTCAGTACGAGAGCGTTTTTATTTAGCCGGGAAAAATGGCAGAATCAGCGCTTTTACGATAGTTCTGAAAGCTATTTGGGATCATCCGGCTCTTTATTCGAGTTGGTTAAATACACTTTCCTATACATAACCTGCCATCGAAATTAAATGCCTATTCGGCGAATTGTGTTGTTCTCATTCTGGTTGCTGTTGTTCTTGGCTACAGTCCCTAACGTTTTGCTGTCTTTTTATGCGGCAAAGTTGGCCTTACAAACAGAAATCGGCCGTAACCTCCAGAATGAGGCCAACATGTTGATGGAACAAATCGATATGTTGATGTTTGAGCGCTTGCAGAATGTGCATTCCTGGAGCCATCGCGAAGTGATGCAGGAAGGCCGCATAGATGATATCGATAAAAGATTGGCGCAAGCACTAGCAGAATTGGAGCATGGCTATCCCGATGTCTATCGCAGCTTGTTTTTTGTAAATAAAGATAATCAGATTATCGCTGCGGGTGACCCTGCCCTCATACGAACAATGCATCATCCAAAATCCGACTGGTTGAGTGTAAAAGTGCCGGATGGCGATGTGATCTTGGAAGCCCTGGAATTTCAATCGCCGTACGAACAAGCGGATTTATTGATCCGCGCACCTGTGCCGGATAATTACTCCCCCAGCAACATTGGTCAACTTTATGGCGTGTTTGATCTTAGAGAATTATTTCGGCTATTTGACCAAGCCAGTCATAGCCAATCCGGCGAACATTTCGTGATCCTGTTGGATGCGGAGGGGCGAGCCATTGCGGCATCCTCTTCAGTGCGCAACCAAAAATTACTATTAACCGGCACCTTTGCCGACTGGATGTCCCAAGCACAAAACGCTATTGCCATTCATAGTGGTAAGCCGCTCACTGAATCACCCGTACTTGTCGGATATGCCAACTCAAAAGGCTACCGCGGCTATGCCAACATGGGTTGGTCAGTATTGGTGATACAAACAACTAAACAGGCATTTGAGCCTATTTGGGCATTATGGTGGTTGTTTTGCAGTGTGTTCTTCGTTACGGGCATCATTGCGGGCATTGTGGCGCGTTGGGTATCCGGACGCATTGCAAAACCGCTATTGGATTTAACGCAGTGGGTTAACCAATTCCAAAAAATGACTCATCGAGCTCATCCGCCGAAATCAGGCATCCAAGAAGTTCAAGCATTGAGTAGCGCTTTTGACCAACTCGGCAACGATCTTGATCAATCCCGCCAACAAGTCGTACGTGCCGCCAAATTAGCGGTTGTGGGAGAAATGGCGGCCATCATGGCGCATGAAGTACGTACGCCTTTGGGTATTTTGCAAACCACAGCGCAAATGTTGCAGTGGGAAAAAGCCATCAGTACGGAAGGCCGGGAAATGACCCAGATGATTGTCGAAGAAAGCGCCCGCCTCAACCGCTTGATTTCCACCTTGTTGGACTGTGCCCGGCCAAGACCGGCCAATATGCAAATGAATGATGTGCATAAAATTATCCTGCGAGTAGTGGACTTATTGGCCACTCAGGCGCAAAAAAAAGCTATACAAATCGAGAGCTTGTTATCCGAGCAAGCTGCTTTGATCGAATGTGATGAAGAATTATTGATTCAGGTTTTTTTAAACCTCATCCTGAATGCCATTCAAATCTTGCCTAAAGGTGGAAAAATACAGGTGAAAACCGACTACTTAAACCCTAATCAATTCAAAATTATGATTGCCGACGATGGGCCCGGTATCCCCGCGGAAAATCGCCCTCGCTTATTTGATCCTTTTTTTACCACGCGCGAAGGCGGTATCGGCTTGGGACTGACAGTGACCCATCAAATTGTCAGCCAACATGGCGGACAAATTTGGGTTGATGACAGCAGCTTGAATGGAGCCTGTTTTACGTTGGTTTTACCGGTTTATCAGGAGCTAGCAACATGTTGAATGGCACGCGGGTTTTAGTCGCCGATGATGAACCCAATGCCAGACGGGTATTGGAAATTTTATTACGCAAACTGGGGTGCGAGGTATTTTCAGCGGCGGATGGTCAAGCGGCATTAGCTTTACTGCAAACGACGGCTATTGAATTATTGGTGACCGATCTGAACATGCCGAAAATGAATGGCCTGGAGTTATTGGCGGCCATTCGTCAGGACGGTCATAACTTTCCGGTAATTATGGTCACCGCCTACGGCACCGTGGAAAACGCAGTGGAAGCGATGAAGCAAGGTGCATTCGATTTCATCATTCGTCCGCTGGATATCGAGCAGGTAGAACTGGTGATTCGCCGGGCAGTGGGGGTACGTAAAATTCATCAGGAAAATACCTTCCTGCGTGATGAAATGAATAAGAACTGGGGGGAATTTGTCGGCCAATGCCCGGCCATGCAAAGGGTATATGACTTGATCAGTCAGGTAGGTCCCAGCAAAGCCAGCATTTTTGTCATCGGCGAAACCGGAACCGGCAAAGAGTTAGTTGCACGTGCCATACATGCCCATTCTGGAAGAACCGGTTTGTTTGTCCCTATCAATTGTGCAGCCATTCCGGCCGACATTCTGGAAAGTGAATTATTTGGTTATGTGCGCGGCGCTTTTACCGGAGCGCATAAGGATCGGGTCGGCAAGTTTGAACTGGCGCATGGAGGCACTTTATTTCTGGATGAAATCACCGAGATGAATCCGGCGCTGCAAGCCAAATTACTGCGCGTACTGCAGGAAAATCGAGTCGATCCTTTAGGTAGCAATAACAGTATTGAGGTGGATGTACGCATCATTGCAGCCACCAACCGTAATCCGCTGGAAGCAGTGCGAGCCGGTCGCTTACGGGAAGATTTATATTATCGGCTCCATGTGGTGGGTATTCAGCTACCGCCGCTACGTGAACGCCGCGAGGATATTCCACTGCTGGCGCAGCACTTTATCGAAAAGTTCCGACACTCTCCGATAGGCGGCTCGACGCACTTATCAGCAGAATTTGCTCAAGTGATAAAAGATTATGACTGGCCGGGGAATGTGCGTGAATTGGAAAATATGATGGAGCGGGCTGTAGTTTTGAGCCAGGGACTTGAGGTGGACGTTAAACATTTACCGCAGGAAATATTGTTTTCGCAATCGATCGATGTCATAGAGTCCACTGTCAATCTGGAAAATATGGATCTGGAAGCCAATGTGGCTAAACTGGAGAAGAATCTATTAAGCAAAGCCATCACAGTCGCCGGAGGTAACAAAGCGAAGGCCGCTCGTTTACTCAATATCAGTGAACGGACGTTTTGGTACAAACTGAAAAAATATGAGATGTAAGCAACTACACTTGGTCTTGAGGGAAGCGGATATTGGCTAATCCGTAATTTTCTCGGCTATTAGATGGCTGGTTTCAGGGTTTTCTTAAAATCTGGGCAATTATGACTACAACGCTCAGCTGAATTCAGAAAATATGCTATGTTGGCAGCTTGTTTTATTTCCAAGACTCAAACTGCAACATGAGCATAAAATCAGATCAATGGATACGCCGGATGTCCGAACAGCACGGCATGATAGAACCGTTTCAGGCCGGCCAGGTACGTGAATCCGCACAAGGCCGCATCATTTCCTACGGTACCTCCAGTTACGGTTACGACGTACGCTGTTCCAACGAATTCAAAATCTTCACCAACATCAATTCCACCATCGTCGATCCCAAGGATTTTGATGAAGGAAGCTTTGTTGATGTGAAGTCCGATGTCTGCATCATCCCGCCCAACTCGTTTGCTTTGGCGCGCACGGTGGAGTATTTCCGCATTCCACGTGACGTACTGGTGGTGTGTCTGGGTAAATCGACCTACGCCCGCTGCGGCATCATCGTCAATGTGACGCCGCTGGAACCGGAATGGGAGGGCCATGTGACGCTGGAGTTTTCCAACACCACCCCATTACCGGCAAAAATCTATGCGCACGAAGGCGTGGCGCAGATGCTGTTTTTTGGTGGCGATGAAGTTTGTGAAACTTCCTATAAGGATAGAGGCGGCAAATATCAGGGACAGGTTGGTGTGACTTTACCCAAAGCCTAGGTGACACTTTGACCATGTTTAAACAATTTTTCAGTCAAAATACCTCGTCGATTCCTGAGCCATCCGAGCTTCCAAAACCGCCTGTTGCGGATGCTTTGGATGATTATTATCAGCAGGTGCAAGGCATTATTCTGCAGCGGCAGGACTGGGTAAGCGGCTTGTTACCTGCCAGTACCGCTGTGACGACCCACGGTAATTACACCGACGCCTGGGTAAGGGACAATGTTTACAGCATCCTGGCAGCCTGGGGGTTGGCGTTGGCTTATCGGCGCAGTGCATCACGCCCGGATAGAACCTACGAACTGGAGCAAAGTGTCGTCAAGCTGATGCGCGGTTTGTTGACCGCCATGATGCGACAGGCCGACAAAGTTGAAAAGTTTAAACACACCCAAGAACCGCTGGATGCATTACATGCCAAATACGACACCCATTCGGGTTCTATCGTAGTAGGTGATCACGAATGGGGGCATTTGCAACTGGACGCCACCTCGCTATTTTTGCTGATGCTGGCGCAAATGACCGCATCCGGGTTGCGGATTGTCTTTACTCTGGATGAAGTCAACTTCGTACAAAATCTGGTGCATTACATCAGCCGTGCATATCGCACCCCGGACTACGGGATTTGGGAACGCGGCAATAAAATGAATCACGGTGTCGCCGAGTTGAACGCCAGTTCGATCGGCATGGCCAAAGCGGCACTGGAAGCGATGGCCAACTTTAATCTGTTCGGCAAAGAAGGGGGGCAAAGTTCGATTATTCATGTCATCAGCGATGACATAGCCCGCACTCGGATTACCTTGGAATCCTTGTTACCGCGCGAATCGATTTCCAAGGAAGTCGATGCTGCGGTATTGAGCGTTACCGGGTTTCCAGCTTTTGCTGTCGATAATCCCGAATTACGCGACAAAACCCAAAGCTTAATCATCGAAAAACTGCAGGGGCGTTACGGCTGCAAACGCTTTTTGCTGGATGGCCATCAAACCGTTCTGGAAGATCATCAACGTCTGCATTATGAGCCACATGAGTTAAAGCAATTCTCGGATATCGAATGCGAATGGCCATTGTTTTTTTGTTATTTGTTTTTGAACGGCTTGTTTGCTGATGACAAACAAGCTGCTCTGGATTATCGACGTCAATTGGAGGCATTGCGTGTTGAGGAAAACGGCCAATGGCTGTTGCCCGAGCTTTATATTGTGCCTCTCGATGCGGTTGCAGCCGAGAAAGCTCAGCCCCATAGCCAAACGCGTATCCCCAATGAAAACATTCCGCTGGTTTGGGCGCAAAGCCTGTTTATTCTGGGTTGTTTGATCCAGGATGAATTCATCAGTGTCGACGATATCGACCCTTTGGGGCGCTTCCGAACGGGTAGACAAATACAACGTACTACAGTGCAGGTGGCCTTATTGGCAGAAGATGAGGCTGTACAAGCTGACTTGAATCGACTGGGCATCCCCAGCCAAACCCGTGCTGAAATTGCTCCTCTGCAAGTGAGAGAAGCCAGTGAGTTGGCATCCGCCTATACCCAAGTCGGACGAAATGACAGAATCGGCCTCAGTGGTCGGCCATTACGCCAGCTGCGCATTTTGTCCACGTCCAAGCTGTATGTGTTAGCGGGTGAACCCTTATTATTTTTGCCGCAGTTCATGGATCAAAAAGGTTTTTATATCGCCATGGACAACCAGCTGCTGATTCAGCGCTTGCGACTGGAATTGGCTTATCTGGCCAAGCATTGGGACAAGTCGGGGCAACCATTAGTCGTGATCAGCATCAAGCACAACATGCTGACAGGTGAGGATAGACAAGTCTTGTTGGAGTTCATCCAGCAAATCCAGGCAGGAAATCTGGAGGGGGTGACGATACGCCTGGGATTTTTAGCGGGCTTTATGCAGGGCGTCTGTCGGGAAAAAATTGGTTTTCTGCATGATTTTAAATTTTCTGAAGCCGTGTGGATCGAGCCGGAACGGCCGTTTTCCGACTTATTGCCAGCCAACGATACACTGGAGCCGTTCACCAACAGTTATCAGTTAACGGAATGGGAAACCGGCAGTGATGCTGCATTGCTGTCGGAATTGCAATGCAACGGTAATTTATATGCGCAACTGGAAGCCTTGAGTTTATTGGCTCAGCGACATGGACTGGATTACGACACCGGTTTAGGTGCCGATTCCGGCAAGGTGTGTCGTATCAGTGATTTGCTGGAAGAGGTCTATATTCGGGCCGGTGATTTGCATCTCTGGCAGCTAGTCAGGCGTTGCGCCGGTTTGCTGGGCAAATATGATATCAACCTGGAACAAGGCGCTACCGAAATTCTGGTGCGTCAGCATGGATTGACGGTAGGTCGCGCATACAGCGGCAAGGCTACGCTGCGACGCCCCACCGATTCCTGGCAAATTCTGGATACCATCCGTCAATTCAACCCCAATGACAGCAGTCAGCAAATTCTGATTCAGGAACTGATTATTTATCTGGGGATGCAGATCAAGCTCAATCCTGGCCTGTTTGCCGATATGCACACCATTCGGGTCGGGCATATTCTGCAATTGATTATCGCTCGGCAAAAACGCCTCAGCAGCACATCGCTGGATGCTGCGTTCAACGACATCATGGCGTTGCCGCCGCATCAATTGTCACAACTGGTTCAGGAAACGCTGGAAGATTACAATAACAGCGAAACCCAGCTGGGCAAAGTGGAGCTTCTGCATTTCGGTGGCGAACATCGGAATTTAGGGGCTGCGCGCTTTCCGGACAGCATGAATCCTAAATATTTCGGTGGTGCAGAAGATTGGTATGCCTGGCGGGAGCAACAAGGCAGTGTGGGTCGGGAAAATGAGGAGTTTTTTGCTGGGATCTGGGATTTACTGCACCATTGCAAAGGCTTGATGGTGGGCGAGAAATACAACAGTAAACGCCGAATCGACAGCGAAACCATGCTGGCGCATATGACCGCAGGCGAGCAAAGTTTCAGACTGCATATCAACCATGTGTTGAACAAAATTCAGGCCCCGGTGTATCGGCAATTAAGCGTTGAAGCCTTGCGGGCCTTGACCACGATAGTGCGCAACAACCCTGAACTGTATATCGACGATACACTGGTGACCGACATTTTGATCGGCCATGCTGTGCGCTTGAGCTGGTTGCAATTGCATCCGCAATACCGTGATCATTACGAAGAATGTGTTTCTCTGGCCTGGCAAGCCTATTATCAATTGCCTCCGCATGCCTTGGCGAACAGCATACTCGATGCGCTGGTTTATTTGCTTAATCAAAACCCTACATATTAAAGAGGTCAATCATGATTTTAGCCGGCGACATTGGCGGTACTAAAACAGTTTTAGCATTGTTGAAATCGGGCGAAGATGGGCTGAAAACGCTGGTTCAGGAACAGACGTTCGCTAGCGGTGAGTTTGATAGTTTTGACGCTATTCTGGAGCTGTTCATACCCAGGGACGTCAAAATCTCTTCAGCTTGTTTTGGTGTGGCAGGCCCGGTGGTCAATCAACGTTGTTTTGCCACGAATCTGAGCTGGACATTGGATGGCGAACAGCTTAAAACCAGACTGGGTACCTCGCGAGTCCATTTGATGAATGACCTGGAAGCCATGGCTCTCGGCATGTTGCATCTGGAAGAGGAGGATTTTATTCAGCTTAACCCTAATGCAGTGCCGCAAACCGGCAATATTGCTGTTATCGCAGCCGGTACCGGACTGGGAGAAGCCTTTTTATATTGGGATGGTCAGCACCATCATCCTATCGCCACTGAAGGCGGCCACTGCTCGTTTGCGCCGCAAAACAGTCAACAGGACAAGCTCTTGGAATATTTGCGGACATTGTTTCCCAGGCACGTCAGTTACGAACGCATCTTATCCGGCGTGGGATTTAGTCATTTGTATGATTTTTTGCTGCACAGTCGTTTTGCTCCCCCGTGTCCGGCTGTACCGAATGTTGAAGACAGTTATAGCAGCGGCGTGGATCGCAATGCCATCATTTCGCGTTTGGGGTTGAGTAACGAAGATGTCTTATGCGCCGAAGCAGTAAGATTATTTGTGGAAATTTATGCCGCAGAGGCCGCCAATCTGGTGCTTAAATCCTTTGCAACTGGTGGTGTGTATATCGGTGGGGGTATTGGTCCTAAAATTCAGGAAATTTTAACGGACAAGGGATTTATGCAGGCTTTTACCGGAAAAGGCCGGTTTGAGGCTTTTTTGAACAAGGTATCAGTCAAATTGGCTTTGAATCCTAAAACGCCTTTGATTGGCGCTATGCACTATTTTTTTGAAAACGAGTAGCTTGATTGGATTGTAAATGCATTTTAAAGCCGTCCCCCACAAGATGATGAGAGACGGCCTCAGTCACACAACGATTTAGTGAGCTTTGTTGTAAACCACTAACATATCTTGATACATGGCTTGAGTTTTTTTCAAACTTTCCAATGCAGCAGGATCGCCACTTTTGACTTCAGCTGTTGCAATTTTCAACTGGTTACCGGCTAATTGACGAGCGCGTTCTGTACCTTCAAAACGAAACTCTTTTTGTAATTGACGAACTTCGCTAAGTACTTTGCTTACTTCATCTGCAGACGCACCTTTTTCTTGTAAGCTGACTGCTTCGCTGATTTTGGCGACAGTACCTTCAGCTGCAGCTTTAACGACTGCGCCACTGGTGGCCTCAGCAAAGGCAGATGAAGACAGCAACATAGCAGAAGTCATGACCAAAGTAGCCAAAGCTTTTTTAAATTTTTCCATTAGTTAAGATCCAAATTATTTAAATATATTGAAGCTAATTATCCATACAAATTTAATGGAAATGTATTTTTAATTAGCGGCTTTCTTGCTCTTAAATCGTAACATAATCAGGATGATAAATCCCATCACAAAAATATTAAGGTTATATTTCAAATAACCTCGCAGCTAATGATTGATACTTAAATTGCAATAAATTCAATCATATCAAACACCTGATCAAATATTTACAGGCTAAAATGAAAAAAAGCAACAAACATTCGGGTTAAAACCCTTAAATTTATGCCTGTTTTGCTATGAATAAATTTAAGTTTTACTGCAAAATAATTGAGGTTTTAAATGAATGTTGGAAAATTAAATACAGCATCCAACAATTTATCATTGTTAGTTAGGCCAACTTTTCCAGTCTTCCCAAGCAACCTTCCCGACCACTTTCAGCAAAACCTAAAAATTGTTGAGAGAGTTCATGACTCACATTCAATTCCTTTAAGGTAGTTTGTAAATGCTCCAGCAATACATCGTAATGAGAGTCATCCGGGCCCAGCTTCAATAAAAAACAATGGCATTCGCAAAGCGGTGTGATAGTTTGAATATCCTGTCCGCCAATCACGTCCAGTAAAAATGCAAAATCATTTCCGGTGACGAGGCTAGGTTTGGCATTACTACGCGCAAAGGCAGCAGTTAAATATTCGTTTAACACATCAAGTTGTTCGGAAAGTCTGGCTCCACTCAACAAAAGTTTGACCAATGATTTGAGTGGTTTGGTTTGCTCATGGGCAGGTCTGCCGTTGAAAAAACGATTCACTCGATAATCATCCAGCATTTTGTCAAAGCACACATCAATAATTTTATCAACTAATGCTGTCTCTATTTGAGGTATTGCCACTGATGTTTTTACTGTAGATTGAATAGCCATCATGAGTTTGTCTCCTTGAGTTTTAATTATTGTTGGAAAACGTTTTCTGGATTCGACAGAAAAAATATTTAGTTCAAAAATTTTTTGATTTCAAAAATTCATGAACTTGGAGTCTTCCAGCCAATAGGCTGTTGTCAACTAAGCAGCTGAATTCGATGACAATTAATATTTAAATAACTTAAACTTGATGGGAAAACTTTAGGGAACGAGGCTTTAATTCTTCAATACAATCTTGTAAATGATCTTGCTGTTGCATTATTTGCTGGCAAAAATCCAGTTGTGCTCTGGCTCTTTTCAGATTTTGTCGCGGTTCATTCACTTTGAAATACGGGTTGCCGCTCAGGTAATCACTCAAAAACCGTAATCCCAATTCAAATGGAATCAACCAAATGGCGGTATATAGATATTCGTAATCACGGGCGGTGAAAATATCGCCGATTTCATGTAAATAGCTGCTTAAAATGATTCGACACCGATCGAGATTAAATTCATTACTGTTTTTTTCGTGGCAACAAGAGCGCACACAATCACCTATATCGTAATGCAACAGCCCTGGTTTAACCGTGTCCAGGTCGATCAGGCTGATAATTCGATTGGTGCCGGGCTGAAAGAGAAAGTTGTTGAGTTTTGGGTCGCCGTGTATCACGTATTCGTGCAAATCGCCGTTAATTTTGCCTTGTTCAAGCCGGTCAATTTGATGTTGATGGGTTTGAATGAAGGCTTGGCAATGTGCCAATTCAGCATCCAACACCACCTGCAATGGCTGATCCAATATAGCCTGATAACTCTGAAAGTAACCTGGCGCAATATGAAACCCCGGTAAGGTGTCATGCAATTGCTCAAGCGGCAAATCCCGACAAAGACGATGAAAGTGCGCCAAAGCAAAGCCCACTTGTGCGGCTTCATCATCATTTTGAATACATTCACGGCTTTCGGCTGGCGAAATCAGCTCTAAGGCGCGCCAAAGATCATGCTCGCCGTCTTGAAAAAAGGGCTGCCCGTCCAGCGTTTGAATAATGTCGGGAATTTGCAGACGCAAAATGTCAGCTGGTTTGTCATGAATATGCTGCCCCAATCTGAGCAGATTTTGCATGACCTGCTGTGGATGCGGAAACACATGCGAATTAATGCGCTGGAGCACAAACTTATCGGCGTCGCTTTCAACCAGAAACGTATCGTTGATCAGACCATGGCCGAGCGGGGAAATTTTCGAAGGCTGGGGGGTAAACTGCCCGGCCACGTAGTTTAACTTGGCGTTCACCGGCCTGTCAGGGCTAGCCGCAATGTTTGCAAAGCTTGACCGCGGTGACTCAAGCTGTTTTTGATATCAGGCGCTAGTTG
>CAZJYS010000047.1:0-13475 GCA_964550075.1 uncultured Methylomonas sp. | reverse complement strand
AGCGCAGCGATGTTAAGTAGGCTGAACGCGAGAATGGATGACAAAATGTGTAAATTCATTTGCCAGTTATCTGCTGTCAGATGATGAGTCTTATCCGGGAAAAAAATGTCCAGGCCAAGCATGATGGCCGCCAGTGGAAATATTGCAATTCCCAGTTTTTCCAGGGGTTTGTCAATTGAAGCCAATAACACGATTAACACGATAAAAATCGCTACTAGTCCGGCGACATTGAAAAAGCTGAAATTGAAACCATTTTGCTGCTGGAACACCAGCATGATATAGCTGGAGTGGAGTAGGGCGGCTAACCATGCCAATCGAATGGATGTTTTGTGTTCCAGGCTACGGCTAATCAGTTCTCTAAAAATCAAAGCTGAGGCGATGATATAACTGAAAATAGAAAGGATGCCGACAAGAGTACTGTTCATGACTTGGGATTGGGAATAATCAAAATGCGTTATGAATGCCTTATGTTAAACTATGCGACCGGATTGTTCTAACCTGTTTCAAGTTAGTACCTGTCAGCTTCAATCATAGAAAAATAAAGACACAGATATGTTTGATAATTTAACCGACCGCTTGAGCGGCACACTCAAAAAACTCAAAGGCCAAGGCCGCCTGACTGAGGCCAATATTCAGGATACGATGCGTGATGTGCGCATGGCTTTGCTGGAAGCGGATGTGGCCTTGCCTGTGGTGACGGCATTTATTCAGCAAGTGACTGATAGAGCGCTTGGGCAGGAAGTTCAGTCGAGTTTGTCACCGGGTCAGGCGTTGATCAAGGTGGTACAGGCGGAGTTGGTTAATGTTATGGGGGCTGCTAATGAAGAGCTCAATTTGCGCACCCAGCCGCCTGCCATTGTTTTGATGGCAGGTCTGCAAGGGGCAGGTAAAACCACAACAGTAGCAAAGCTTGGTCGGCATTTAAAAGAAAAGAAAAAAAAGAAGGTCGGGGTCGTCAGTGTTGACGTTTATCGTCCTGCTGCGATCAAACAGTTAGAAACTTTAGCCAATGATGTTGGTTTAAAGTTTTTTGAAAGCGATGCTTCCGAAAACCCGGTTGATATTGTCAATCGAGCAGTCGATGCTGCCAAGCGTCAATTTATCGACGTATTGATCGTCGATACGGCCGGTCGCTTGCATGTCGATGATGAAATGATGTCAGAAATCAAGGCGTTACATGCGGCAATCAAGCCGATAGAAACGTTGTTTGTGGTTGATAGCATGACAGGGCAGGATGCTGCCAATACTGCCAAAGCTTTTCATGATGCCTTGCCGTTGACCGGGGTGATTTTGACCAAGGCGGATGGCGATGCTAGAGGCGGTGCAGCACTTTCCATTAGGCATATTACCGGCAAGCCAATTAAGTTTATTGGTGTGGGCGAGAAATCTGATGCATTAGAGCCTTTTTATCCAGATCGATTGGCTTCGCGTATCTTGGGTATGGGGGATGTGTTATCTCTGATAGAAGATATAGAAGACAAGGTTGACAAGAAAAAAGCCGAGGCTCTGGCTAAAAAAATTCAGAAAGGTAAAAGCTTTGATCTGAATGATCTCAGAGAGCAATTGGTGCAAATGCAAAACATGGGTGGTGTCGGGGCGATGATAGATAAATTGCCGGGCATGGGCAGTGTGCCTAAAGAGGTTCGAGAAAAGGTTAACGATAAAGATATTGCCAGACAGATTGCTGTGATTAATTCAATGACGCCGCAAGAGCGAAAATTCCCAGATTTGATCAAGGGTAGTCGTAAACAACGTATTGCTAATGGTTGTGGTCAGGATTTGCACGACGTCAATCGTATTTTGAAGCAGCACAAAATGATGGAAAAGATGATGAAAAAATTCAGCAAAGGCAATATTGCTAACATGGTTCGTGGTCTGAAAGGCAATATGCGCGGCATGAGAATGGGCTGATTGCAATTTATTCTTCACTTATTAAAAAAAACGCGTAAAATAGTTTAATTAAATTTTGATTCAAGTTTTGGGTATCTAAATGGTAAGCATTCGTTTGTCTAGAGGCGGCTCTAAAAATCGTCCTTTTTATCATGTTGTTGTTACGGATAGTAGAAGCAGTCGTGATGGTCGTTATATTGAACGGGTGGGTTTTTTTAACCCTCTTGCACGCGGTGGTGAGCAAAGATTGGTATTGGATGCCGAGCGTGTTCAATATTGGCAAGCAAATGGTGCTCAACCATCAGACCGCGTAGCTCGATTGATAAAAGACGCTAGTAAAGCTGCTGCTTAATATAGCCATTGCCAAAGAATGATTATCTGAACGCCGGACAAATATCCGGCGTTTTTGGCGTAAAGGGGTATGTGAAAGTGTTTTCCCTTACTCAGCCTCGTGAAAATATTCTGAAGTACTCGCCTTGGCTGCTTAAAAAAAATGGTCAAAGCAAGGAAGTCAATGTCCTTAGTGGACAGCGACAAGGTAGTAATGTTGTTGCTGAACTTGAAAACATTATTGACCGCGATGCTGCGCAAGCGTTGATGGGATGGGATATCCTGATTAGCAGGCAATCGCTGCCAAAGGCCAAACCTGGGGAATATTACTGGACAGATTTGGTAGGACTTGAAGTCGAAACGGCAGAAGGCATCAAATTAGGTGTTGTGGATCATTTGATTGAAACAGGAGCCAATGATGTCATGGTCGTGGTTGATGGTGAAGCCGAACGCTTGATCCCGTTCTTACAGCAGCACACGGTATTGAGTATTGATCTTGAAGCAGGCTTGATACAAGTGGATTGGGATCCAGATTTTTGATTAAAAATGCGTTTTGACATTGTCAGTCTTTTTCCCGAAATGGTTTTGGGAGCGGCTGTTTATGGTGTTACTGGCAAGGCGATTGAGCAGGAAGTAGTTGGATTAACTGTCTGGAATCCACGAGATTTTACACAGGATAAACATAAAACTGTCGATGACAGGCCTTATGGCGGCGGTCCTGGGATGGTAATGAAATGCCAACCCTTGGTAGATGCTGTTAATGCTGCTAAACAATACGCCAAAGCGGAACGTAGAAAAGTAATCTGCTTAAGTCCTCAGGGTAAGGTGATTTCGCAATCTTTGTTGCAAGAAGTCAGTGATATGGAGCAATTGATTTTGATTGCTGGTCGCTATGAGGGGATCGATGAACGCTTCATTGAAAATATTTGCGATGAAGAATGGTCGTTGGGTGATTATGTTATCAGTGGTGGCGAATTAGCGGCTTTAGTTGTGATTGACGCTGTTACCCGACTGATTCCAGGGGTTTTGGGTGACGGAGAATCGGCAAAACAGGACTCCCATTCTGATGGCCTTTTGGATTGTCCGCATTTTACTCGGCCTGAATGTGATGATCTTGGCAATGTACCGCAGGTTTTATTAGGTGGTAATCATGCGGAAATCAAGCGTTGGCGGATGAAGCAGTCGTTAGGTCGAACTTGGTCAAGGCGGCCGGATTTGCTGGAAAAAATACAATTAACCGCAGAGCAGAATGCTTTGCTGAGTGAATTTAAAACTGAAGTTGATAAATTAGGGTGTGGTAATGAGTAAAATTATTGAAGAATTGGAAGCAGCACAGCTCAAACAAGATATTCCTGAGTTTGGACCGGGTGATACCGTTGTGGTTCAAGTCAGAGTTGTTGAGGGCACAAGAGAGCGTTTACAGGCTTTCGAAGGCATTGTGATTGCCAAACGTAACCGTGGCTTGAATTCTGCATTTACAGTCAGAAAAATTTCTCACGGTGTAGGTGTAGAAAGAGTCTTCCAAACCCACAGTCCTTCAGTTGGTAGTATCGAAGTTAAACGTCGTGGCGACGTACGTCGCGCCAAGTTGTATTATTTGCGTGATTTGACAGGTAAAGCAGCACGTATTAAAGAAAAGCTGTCTAAATAACGGCAATAGTCTCTTCGTATTTTTTGCGAATTGGAAAAGGCAGCTTTAAGCTGCCTTTTTTTTGTCTGAGTTATTGAGGTTGCCCATGCCCTTAAAAATTTCCTGGAAGTCAGAGGCTGTCGGTAGGCAAACAAAGCTAAGTGTGCCAATACTGCAGGTCAATCTAGTTTTAACTTTGATAGAAGATATTATTGTTGATGCAGAATGGACAATGCTAGATATGGCTGCTCTGGATACAACCAGCGTTTTGGTTAAGCAAGTTCAAGCATACTTGCTGAATCCGGCTCAGCACAGCCTTAAACTTAATTTGTTAGGACAAGGGAGTTGTTATTCGCAGCGCGTCTGGAACGCGCTGCTCGAGATTCCGGTTGGGCAGGTGATGAGCTATTCCGCATTGGCTTTCAAATTGGGTTCCGGGCCGAGAGCGGTTGCCCGAGCCTGTCGAAATAATCCGTATGCGGGTATTATTCCCTGCCACCGGGTGGTTGCTAAACAAGGTATTGGTGGTTTCATGGGGCAGACGCAGGGGGCGTTTATAGCCTTAAAGCAGCAATTGCTGGCTTATGAGCGAAATATTGTCAGCGTTGAACAACCATGAGTGGATCAGCAAAAATCATAGAACGCTTTTTAAACACGCTTTGGCTGGAGTTTGGTTTGAGTGATAATACACTAGCCGCCTATGGCAGTGATTTGAAGCTATTTGATCAATGGTTAAAAGGCTTGGAAATAACTAACGCCGAGCCAAGGCATATTTCGGCGTATCTGCAATTTCGCCAACAACAAGGCAATGGCAATCGATCTGCTGCTCGGTTGCTATCGAGCTTGAAGCGGTTTTATGCGTATTTGTTGCGCGAACATGAAATCAGCATGGATCCAACTGTGCTTATTGATGCGCCCCATATTGGTCGCTCGTTGCCTGATTCCTTATCTGAAAACGATGTGGTGCAATTGCTCAGTGCGCCTGAAACAGCTCATGCATTAGGCTATAGAGACCGGACAATGCTGGAATTACTTTATGCGACCGGTTTACGAGTTTCTGAGTTAGTGGCAATGACTTTTCAGCAAGTCAATTTTCGCCAGGGATGTATTCGAATAACGGGGAAAGGTGATAAAGAACGATTGGTGCCAGTTGGCGAAGAGGCTATGCTGTGGCTTGGACGTTATCTATCGGAGCAACGGCAAGTGATTTTAGGCAACAGGCAAAGTGATTACCTGTTTGTTACAGCACGCGGAAGCTGTATGACAAGGCAGGCATTCTGGCATATCATTAAGCGATACGCCAAACTGGCTGGTATAGATAAGCATTTGTCACCGCATACATTAAGGCATGCGTTTGCCACCCATTTGCTTAATCATGGTGCGGATTTACGTGTGGTTCAACTGTTGCTTGGGCACTCGGATCTGTCAACTACCCAGATTTATACGCATATTGCTCAACATCGCTTGAAAGCATTACATTCAAAATTTCATCCCAGAGGTTAATTCATGACAGATTCAATTCATCCTTTAGCTTGTGTTGACCCAGGAGCAAAATTGGGAGTAAATGTTTGCGTGGGGCCTTTTGCGGTCATTGAAGCGGGTGCTGAAATTGGGGATCATAGTCAAATAGGTGCACATGCTGTAGTGCACAAATATGTAAAGATGGGCCAAGGCAATGTTTTACATCCTCATGCCGTGTTAGGTGGCTTGCCTCAGGATACGGGGTTCAATGCTGAAACCGAGTCCTGGCTGGAAATAGGGGACAATAATACCTTTCGCGAAGGGTTTACTGCGCATCGCGCCACATTGAAAAACGGTGCAACCAAGATAGGTTCAGGTTGTTATTTTATGAATAACAGCCATGTGGCACACGATTGCAGTGTGGGTGATAAAACTATTTTCGCCAATAATGTAGCGATTGGTGGGTTTGTTGAAGTCGGCAGCCATGTATTCATGGGCGGTGCAGTGGTCGTGCATCAGTTCTGCAGAATTGGTTCTTATGCTATTGTGCAAGGAACGACTGGCATTAATATGGATGTTATTCCCTTTATGCTGATTGGTGGGCGCCCAGCCAAGCATTATCGGCTCAATATCGTTGGTTTGAGACGTGCTGGAATAATAGGAAATAGTTACAAAGTGTTATCAAGTGCTTTCCGGCTATTGAAAAACAAAAAATCACTGGATGAATTAGAATCAACAGAAGAATTACACTATTTAAAGAGTTGGTTAGCTGCGGATTCGAAGCGCGGTTTACATGGCTTTATTGATGTTTCAACCTAGCTTTATAGCTCATTAATGATAAGTTTTAGTACAATCAATTCTTTTTGCCCTCAGCTCATTTAGATGGATGCCATTAAATCTGGAATGAAAATATTAGTAATCGATAACACTGAACAGATCACAGCAAGTTTTTTAGCTATTGATGAGGATGCTGCGTTTTGTGCTGATGAAATTTTGGGCTTGAATCTGGCCGAGCAGAATCCGGCATTGATTTTGCTCAATTATGCCGTGAGAGGAGAGTTAACCCCTGATTACATTCGTTTGCTGATAAACGCATCACCGTTGGGCAACTTGGTAGTTGTGGGACAGAATGCTTCAGAAGACGATATTTTTAGATGTCTTTTGGCCGGAGCCAAGGGATATCAGGAGATTCCGACATTGCCTCGTTATATGGGCAAAATGATTCATGTCATCGAGCAGGGTGAAGCTTGGATCAGCCGGAAAATGGTTGCAAAATTGTTGGATGCCATTCGAGAATTGAGTTGCTAAACCCATTTTAAAAATGGATTTGCGCCTCGAAATAATATAGCTGTCCAGCAATGGGCAGGTTATCTGGATAACTGGCTACAGCCGGTTCTTTGCCATTGCTATCGAATAGATTCCTTACCGAAGCCGTCAGATCTAAATGTCCCATTAGTCGATTGGCGTTTAAAGTCAAATCAACGGTTTCATAGTCTTGCAATACCCTGCTATCACCGGTGCCGCTGGGCCTGTGGCCAATCCAATTGACTTGGGTTTGAATTTGCCATTTCGGCATGAAATTCCAGCCCAATGCGCCATAGACATGGTGTTCAGGTACATTGGCAACTCGTTTCGAGGTGGTTTCCGATTGGGCGTATTGCCAAGCGTAGTTTCCGCGTAAATCCCAATCAGGTAAAAACCGCCAGTCCCATTCGAATTCGCTGCCGTAGCCATGTTGCCCAGCCAAATTGGTTTCTGTAAGCAGCGAGTTTTTCGTGATAAATTCGCCGCCAATTTGATCTTCGATTTGGTAATAAAATAAATTCAACGCAGTTCTGAGTTCTTTGTTAGGGCGGTAATCAAAAGCCAGCTCAGTGGTTTTAATAGTTTCAGGGCGTAGGTTGGGATTACCTTGGAATAGCGGACTGTTTTCCTGATACTGTTCCAGAAAACTGGGGGCACGGAAAGCTTGACCATACAATAATTTACCCGTCAGTTCAGGGTTGATGTCCCAAACCAGTGCAGCTCGAGGATTCAAAACACTACCGAAGTCCGAATAATGGTCATAGCGCAGGCCGGTAGTAAGATGCCAGTCTGTGGCCATTTGCCACTCATCCTGTAAAGCAATTGACCAGATGTTTCGATTGTGGTTACCCATAAAAGTGTAGGGTGTGTTGGTCAGATTTTGCATGTCACCTGCCAAATTAACAGAGGAGGGACTCAGTGTTCTCGAATCTTCATCAAGAACGCCGACACCAAAGTTGCGAGCTTCCTGGGTATGTATTTGCTCGTAACGAAACCCTGCCACCAGACGTAAAACGTGATCGGAGAGTCCTTGGTAAATGCTGGTCAATTCAAAGCTGGGAACGGTATTTTTCTGAGAAGTATAAAAGCGCATACCGTCAGGAAAATACACCAAGCCTCTTGGCTGGGAGCTGACATTGCCGCTGTTATCGATTGGTAATAATGCGCCCGGTGGGAAGTTATAGATGTTGGCGTCAATATCGGTATGCAGGAAGCTAAAGTGAGCTTGCAATTCCCACTCATCAATCAAGTCTTCAGTTGAATAACGTAGATCGGCTAAATAGTTGCTGCCATCTAATCGTCCTTTGTCGTCTAATGCCCCATTAGTGCCTGCTCTAAAACCGGCGTTGGTTTCGTTGAAGCCCCAGAAGCTGATTTCCCAATGTTTACGCTGTAAGTTCAGGTGACCGTTCCAGCGCTGATTTTGTGTTTGCATCGGGTCTGGTGCCAAGGATATGTTGGTACCTAATAGACTGTCCAATTGGGTTTGCGCGTCACGCGTAATGACGCGGTTAGGATCAACACCGTTATGACTGTATTGCAAACTACTAGCGACACTCCAGTCCTGCCACTGTCCGCCATATTGTCCCCAACTGCTTTGTGTGTCCGCGTTGCCAACACGCCCGCCAAAGGTGGTTCCATTCAGGTCTGCGGCCTTTTTGGTCACTATATTGATCACGCCAGCAAACGCATCCGCACCATAAAGCGCAGACCCTGGACCGCGGATAACTTCAACGCGTTGAATATTTTCAACGGGAATGATCATACCGGCCATATGAGTCCCTTGATAGGGTATTGAAAAGCGGGTACCGTCCATCATAAGCAAGACCTCGGCATTCGTGTCATTACGAATACCGCGCATGGTATAGGTGTAATCATTGGTTACAGGCTGGATGGTCACATGGACCCCGGGGACTGTTTCAAGAATTTCATGTAAGTCGGTAGCCCCCATTGCAGTAATCTGCTCAGCTGTAATGACACTGGTAACAGCGGCTGAGTGAGACAGGCTTTTAAGCGTTCCTGACGCAATACTGACCGGAATGTCGGCTAATTCAGCGGGAGATAATGCCAATAGATCATCCAGATTTTCTTGGGCATAAAGTAAGTTGCTAAAGCCACTCAATAAAAAATAATGAAAGAATGTCAGGAGGCGGGTTTGCATGAGGTTTCTCAAAGTTCTCGCAAGGGTAGGGGTTTGGCTATGCCATAACCTTGTGCGTAATTCACGCCCAGCGCTTTTAATAATTCAAAAATATTTTGGTTTTCGACAAATTCGGCAATGGTTTTTTTGTTCATGACATGTCCGACTTCGTTAATGGCTTTAACCATAGTCCAATCAATTTTGTCTTCCAAAATATCTTTAACAAATAAGCCGTCAATCTTCAAAAAATCGACCGGTAAGTTTTTTAAATAGCCGAACGAAGACAGACCACTGCCAAAGTCATCCAAAGAAAACAAACAGCCTTTTTTCCCTAAACTATCAATAAAATGTTTGGCGTACGACAAGTTACCAATGGCGGCTGTTTCGGTGACTTCAAAACAAATTTTGTAAGTCGGAATTCGCCATTTAAGGAATTGTTCATCGATAAAGTCCAGCATGGACTCATCGGATAATGACAGTCCTGATAGATTGATGGAGCAAAGCTCGAGACGGTTGAGAAATCCTGGAGTAGTGCTTAGGTATTCGAAAAGATTGGCAATGACCCAGCGATCTAGCGCAGGCGCCATGTTGTAGCGCTCTGCAGCGGGCAGGAAAGCGCCTGGTGGAATAATGTTACCCAAATGATCTTTGTAACGCAGTAGGGTTTCAAAATGCAGGCCTTCATTGTTATGAGCGGTCGGTACTATTAATTGGCCGTAAAGTAAAAAACGATTTTCTTCGATGCCCAGGCGAATTTTCTCTACCCACTGCATTTCGCCTTGACGTTCAGCGAGTGCTTCGTCCGTCGAACTGAATACATGAATACGGTTGCGGCCCTTTTCTTTGGCGGCATAACAAGCTGCATCGGATTCTTTTAGAATATCGACCGCATTGCCGCAGGTTTCATTAATCGGAGCTATGCCGATGCTTACACTGATTCTAAAACTACGGTCATCCCAAACGAATAGAAAATTACAGATCGAGTCTCGGAGTTTTTCGCAAGTGATCAACGCCTGTTTGATATGACAATGTGACATCAAAATGCCAAATTCATCACCACCCAGTCGCGCTAATACATCGGTTTTGCGAACCTGTTGTTTTAATAAGTCACCGAGTTGTCGAAGTAAGGCATCTCCAGCCAGATGGCCACAAGTGTCGTTGACCACCTTGAATTGATCCAGATCCAGATAACACATAACGTGAGAGCTTTTATCAAATTGGGCGGATTCCACCAGTCTTTGCAGATGAACCTCGAATCGGCTGCGATTGGTCAGACCGGTTAACTCGTCGTGGCTGGCTTGATAGGCAATGGTTTCAGTCAATCGACGGGTTTCTGTGATGTCTTCGCAAACCAGGAGCAGGCTAGGTTGGTTATTGATGGTATCAACCAAACGGGCAGTTTCTCTGACCCAGATAATGTTGCCGCTTTGGCAGATAAAGCGTTTTTCCTGTTTATGGACTTGTTGGGGAAATTCCTGGCATTGCTTCAGAAAGAGCTGATTAGCCGTTAAATCATCAGGATGGGTAAATTCGAAAATATAGTGGCCCAGTAATTGGTCAACACTTAAACCAATCTGCTTGGCACCAAATTGATTAACCGACTGAATCTGGCCCAAAAGGTTTAAGTCGAACACCATGGTGGGGTTGTTGTCGTAAAGCGCTTGAAAATTGTTTTTCAAAGCCAGCAGGCTTTTATTTTTGTTTTCCACCGTTTCCAGCATATTGTTGAATGAATCCACCAAAATACCGATTTCGTCAGTAGTATGCTTTTCAGCTCGTAACGAATAATCGTGGTTCTGACCAATTTCCTGGGCTGCTTTTGCCAACAGGGTAATTGGTTTGACGACCCGGTTGAGCAGCGGGAGAGTTAATAAAAATGACACCAGCAAGGAAATAAAAAGCACCCCAAGAATCAGCCCTGCAAACTGTAATTGTCGAAATAAGGCTTCGGTTAAGTTGGCAATGATCAAAACGCTGCCTATCCGTTCCTGATCCAGCATCATGGGCTGGTAAGCATATAATGTCAGCTTAACGACTTGAGCTTTTAATGTTCCTGAGTTGGCTGGACAGGGTTTTACCGTGTTGGTTTCAGCGAATAGACGATTGCTCCTCTCATAGATGCAGGCCGCCTCCAGACCTGGAAGCTCGGTGAGTGATGACAGGTTTTCCTGAGCTAAACGTGTGTCGTCAAACATAACAGCCGCGATACTGCGATTGGCGATCAGATTAGCTGCAGTCTGGAAATCTTCTTGAGCTTTGGTGGTGACTTGTTGAAGATTGACGGCAAACAAAATCACGAAAGCCACTAACATGGCGGAAAAACTCGATATGAAAGCGATATAAAACAGTTTTGACTTAATCGAAAAGCCTGATAAACGACTACTCATGTTCGTCACCTCCAACCAGTGTGGCGACTTCGATCAATTTGGCACTAATTTCCAGGCCGTTCTTTCTTAAAGCCTTCAGGTTGATGTGTAATTTGACTTTCTCCTGTTCAAGCACAAAACCAATCATGCCGCCGGACTCGGCAAAAAAAGGCTGACTACTGACAGATAGGCTGTTGTTAAGATTTCCCACCACCAGGGCATTAGGCATTGCTTGATCAAGATGCGGGTCGGTATTGCTAAAATAAATAATCTGACAGTCTTTGATTTGCTTGGAATGGTTGTAACGAAATACCCGTATTGGTTTGTCTTGGGCGGTTTTGCTTTCCAGACTATCTAAAAGATTCTGAAACGGATCTTCACCGATCAGGCAAATATTAAAAGTGGGTGCGCTGGATTTCGGCCAGGTAATAAACTTTGTAAAGTTATAAAGGTAAGCCGTTTTGATTTTGTATTCGAGATTTTCTTCACCGCGCGCCAGACCTGTACCTATACAGATAAGCAAAGTTAATTTGATGACGATGCCAATCAATCGATTGTGTGTATCGTCAGGCGCCGGAAAAAAAAACATAGTTCCCTATCAGATGAAATCATCTGCCAAGGATAGACGAAATTTGCTTGATAGCTACGGACTAGAAAAAAACAGGTTCAAGGCTTGGATCATGTACAAATGATCTTCAACCCCTGCGCTTTCCCGCACACTATGCATGGCCCACATCGGGTTACCGACATCCACAGTATTGACACCTAATTGCGTGGACGAAATTGGCCCAATGGTGCTGCCGCAAGGCAGGTCGCCACGGTGGGCATATTTTTGGTAAGGCACTTCGGCTTGTTGGCAATAATCGATAAACCTGGCTTCTGAAAGACAGTTAGACGCATAGCGGTGGTTGACGTTGATCTTGATGACCGGGCCATGATTAATCATGATCTTATGTTCCGGCTCGTAGGCGCCAGGGAAGTTAGGCTGATAAGCGTGTGCCATATCCGCTGAAATCATCAGGCTGTTGGCCAATGCGCGTTGATAACCTTGGTTATCTAAACACATGCCAAGGCTGATACGTTGCAATATATCAGGTAAGAAACTACCTGCCGCGCCTTTGCAGCTTTCGCTGCCAATTTCTTCATGATCAAAAAACGCACAAATTAAGCTATTGCCGCTGTTGAGAACGGATTCATCCAGCAAGGCTGTCAATCCGGCATGACAAGATGCCAGATTATCCAATTGACTATCGCAATAGAACTGTTTTGCATCGCCCCAGAATGCGCCTTTTTGGGTGTCGTAAGCATTGAATTCCCAGCTGAGAATTTGTTCGGAATCGAGTCCACTTGCATTGGCCAATAAAGTCAGAAATTGATTGGGCTTGAGTTGTTCTTGGCTTATTTGGCTGAAGACTAGCGGCAATTCGGTTTGCTTATTGAGTTTTAAACCATCTTCGTTGACTGTCCTGTTCATATGAATAGCTAAGTTGGGCAACCGAAGCAAGGGTTGTTCAAAGCGAAGCAGACTGGAAGCAATGTGGCCCTGATCGGAGCGATAGGCGATGCGGCCAGCCAAACTTAAATCGCGATCAGTAAACGTGGCCAGGATAGGGCCACCGTAAACCTCAACCGCTAAGCGCACCAAGTTCTCGCTATTCAGCGTTGGATTGGGTTTTAGGCGTAAACCGGGCGAGTCGGTATGTGCGCCAAGGATTTTAAAGCCGCATGTGCATGGATCAAGGCGTCCGACTACGAAAATCACAATAGAAGAGTCGTCGCGCACCACGTAATAACGCCCACCTGCACTGAGTGACCAAGCCGCTTTTTCGTCCAGGCGATGAAAATTGAAAGCCTGCAAACGTTGCTCCAGGCTGGCGACCGCATGCCAGGGGCTCGGGCTATTATCAATAAAATCCAGTAAATCTTGAACTCGTTGCTGGGCGGTCATGAGGATTCTTTTAAATCTAAAGCCACGGAATTGATGCAGTAACGCAAACCGGTGGGTTGAGGGCCATCCGGAAATACATGGCCTAAATGGGCGCCGCAGTGTTTACAGGTAACCTCGATTCTATGCATGCCATGGCTGAAGTCATCCTGCTCATCCAGACTGTTAGTCAACGGAGCCCAAAAACTGGGCCATCCACAGCCGGAATGAAATTTTTGTTCCGAAGTAAATAATGCTTGCCCGCAGCAGATGCAGTGATAGGTTCCGGAGGTTGTGGCATCAGTGTATTTGCCGGTAAAGGGTGGTTCGGTGCCTTTTTCCCGGCAGATATGGAATTGCTCGGGGGTTAGCTTTTTACGCCAGGTATCTTCGTTATCTAAAGGATTATTCATCTGAGTTTTCCTTATT
>CAZJYS010000046.1:0-13768 GCA_964550075.1 uncultured Methylomonas sp. | reverse complement strand
GTGGAAGCGGTTTTTCCGCCATGTCCGGTCCAGTCGGTGTGGAAAAATTCACCTCTGGGTTTATCGGTGCGTTCATAGGAATGGGCACCAAAATAATCGCGTTGCGCTTGCAGCAGATTGGCAGGCAGACGTTCGGTGCGATAGCCATCAAAATAAGCCAACGCCGATGAGAACGCCGGAGTAGGAATACCTAATTGAATACCCAGAATCACCGCTTCTCGCCAGCCTGCCTCGGCTTTTTTCATGGCATCGACAAAGAACTCTGCCAATAACAGGTTTTCCAGATCCGGGTTGTTATCGTAAGCCTGTTTGATGTCGTTCAAAAATTGACTGCGTATGATGCAGCCGCCGCGCCACATCAAGGCAATATCACCATAATTCAACGCCAATTTGTATTCTTTGGCGGCTTCACGCATCAGGCGGAAACCTTGCGCATAGGAAATAATTTTGGACGCATACAATGCCTGGCGTATAGCCTCTATCATGGCTGGCTTGTCACCATTAAAGGTTTGCGCTGCTTTTGGCAGGGCTTTAGCTGCTCTGACTCTTTCGTCTTTTTGCGCGGACAAACAACGAGCGAATACTGATTCACCAATCAACGTCAGTGGAATTCCCAAATCCAGCGCATTGATACCGGTCCATTTGCCGGTGCCTTTTTGTCCGGCGGTATCCAGAATACTGTTCAGCAACGGCTGGCCGTTGTCTTCTTTGTAGGCCAGAATATTGGCGGTGATTTCAATAAGGTATGAACTCAATTCGCCCTGATTCCATTCTGCAAAAATGGCCTGCATTTCGTCGGTGCTCAAGCCCAAACCTTCCGACAACAACTGATAAGCTTCGCAAATCAATTGCATATCGCCGTATTCGATGCCGTTATGCACCATTTTGACATAGTGACCGGCACCGTTATCGCCCACCCACTCGCAACATGGATCATCACCCACATGGGCGCTGATGGCTTGAAATATGGGCTTAACCGCAGGCCAAGCCGCTTTATTACCACCGGGCATGATGGATGGTCCGTTTCTGGCACCTTCTTCTCCACCGGAAACACCGGTGCCAATATACAGCAGACCTTTATCTTGCAGGTATTGTGTGCGGCGGTTGGTATCGGTGAAAAGTGAGTTGCCGCCATCAATGATAATGTCGCCTTGTGATAACAGTGGTAGCAAGTCTTCAATGTATTGATCGACAACTGAACCGGCTTTCACCATCAGCATGACTTTACGCGGCGCTTCCAGGCTATCGACCAGTTCCTGTAAAGAATAAGTACCTACCACCTGCGTGTCTTTAGCAGGTCCTTCCAGAAATTCATCCACTTTGCTGGTGGTGCGGTTGTAGACCGCGACTTTAAAACCATGGTCATTCATGTTCAGGACCAGATTTTGTCCCATAACCGCCAAGCCGATCAAACCGATATTTGCTTTCATGTTTACCTATTTTGTTTGAGTTTTGTTTCAGTTATTAAAATCGAAGCTATCAGCACCAATTAAGCCGACATGTTGGGTTACAGCTATCGCCTAACCCAACCTACCCTGAATAGATACAAATTTTTTATTCAGACAGTTTACCGTTTGGTTTAAATGAGGGCAGCATGCGCGTCAAAGTATTATCGTGTTGAAAAAAATGATGAAACAAAGCCGCCAACACATGTAACCCAATCAGGTAATAACCAATTTCTCCAATGGTTTCATGAATTTCCTTGATCCATTCGGCCAAGTCCTTATTTTCGCTAACTAATGCTGGTAGATGTAAGCCAAAAAAGGGAATAGGCTTACCTGCAGCACTGAGCAATAGCCAGCCTAGCATTGGCATAACCAGCATGAACACATACAAAGCCAGGTGAGCTAATTTCGCTAATGTGTGTTGCCATGCCGCAGGCTCCGGTACGATACGGGGTGTTGCACCTAAAGCCCGAATGATCAGTCGAGGAATAACCAGCAGTAACACCGACAACCCCAGCATGAAATGCAGGGCTTTCATGGCTTCGCGCGGTTCACTTCCTTTTGGAAACAATTCGCGCAACTCGATAAACGCATATCCGGCAGCTATAAGAACAAACATCAGCCAATGCAGGCTAATGCTGATTGTACTGTAGCGCTCAGTGGTGTTTTTCCAGAGCATATTGACCTCGCATTTATCAGTCAAACCAAAACTTATGACACGACTTTTTTCCATATTCGAGTTTGCGACATTACTTTTTCAGATTCGCCGCCTCTGCCGCTCGACGGGTAATTTCCGCCCAATCCCCAGCATCCACCAACTCGCCTGGTGCCATCCAGGAGCCTCCAACACAGGCTACGTTGCTCAAGGCCAGATATTCAGGGGCGTTTTTCGGATTCACGCCGCCCGTCGGGCAAAAAGTCACTTGCGGTAACGGGCCACCGATGGATTTCAGCATGGGTATGCCGCCAGCGGCTTCGGCGGGAAAAAATTTCATCGCCGTAATGCCTTTTTCCAGCAAGCGCATCACTTCGCTGGGCGTCATGACGCCCGGTAAAATTGGCACCCCACAAGCTATTGCAGCATCCAGCAAACTCAATGTCACCCCGGGACTGACAATGAATTGGGCACCGGCATCAATGGCCTGGTGTAAGGTCTGGGTATTGATGATGGTACCGGCGCCAACAATAGCACCCGGTACTTCGGCTTTGATGCGACGTATCGCATCCAGTGCCACCGGAGTACGCAGTGTAATTTCCAATACCTTCAACCCACCTTCAACCAAGGCACGGGCCAAGGGTACGGCTTGCTCGATTTGATTAATCACCATCACCGGCATGACCGGTGAGGTGTTCATGACTTCTTTAATGGATACAGTCATTGCATATTCCAATAGGCGTAGGTTGGGTTAGCGCAGCGTAACCCAACGTGAATCTCAATTATTGGGTTACGCTGCACTAACCCAGCTACGATATTCGAGTCTAATCAACAAAAAACAGATTGGTCGCACCGGTTTCAGCCGTGGATGCCTGAGCGCGCATGGCACCAAACAATTCTCTACCCATACCAAAATGATGTCCAGCCGCACTGTTAGGGGTTGGTACACGCGCATCGAACTCAGCTTGATCAACTTGAACATTCACTTCGCCAGTTTGCGTGTTCAAAACAATCAAGTCGCCATTTTGCACTTTGGCCAGCGGTCCACCATCGATGCATTCCGGCCACATGTGTATGGCGGAGGGCACTTTACCCGATGCGCCGGACATGCGACCATCCGTCAACAAGGCGACGTGAAAACCTTTATCCTGCAACAAGCCCATGATCGGTGTCAATTTGTGCAATTCCGGCATGCCGTTGGCTTTTGGGCCTTGAAAACGTAACACCACAATGACATCTTTTTCCAATTCGCCACGTTTGAACGCGGCTACGACATCCAATTGATCATCGAATACCATGGCAGGTGCGGTGACAACCTGATGCTTCTCAGCTACCGCAGAGACTTTGGTTACACCGCGTCCCAGGTTGCCATGGATTACATGCAAACCACCACCGGCTGCAAATGGTTTGGCCACGCTACTGATGATTTCTTCATCTTTTGATTTTGCAGGGCCGGGCTGCCAGGAAAGTTTGCCATCATTCAGTACGGGCTCTTGAGTGTACTGAGCCATACCGCGCTGATCACCGACCGTCAGAATATCGCCATGCAACAAACCGTTATTCAACAACTCGCCTATCAACACGCCCATGCCACCCGCAGCGTGAAATTGATTAACGTCAGCCGGACCATTCGGATAAATCTTGGTCAATAGTGGAATCACTTTGGATAGATTATCAAAATCATCCCAGTTAATAATCACTCCGGCTGCGCGGGCAATCGCAATCAAATGAATCGTATGATTGGTTGAGCCACCGGTAGCCAGCAAACCGATAATGGCATTGATAATGGCTTTTTCGTTCACCATGTGGGCAATCGGACGGAAATCGTTGCCAAGTGACGTGAATTTTAATACCTGCTTGGCTGCGGCTTTGGTTAGTTCCTCGCGCAGTGGGGTATAGGGATTGACAAACGAACTGCCAGGCAAATGCAGCCCCATGATTTCCACCATCATTTGATTGCTATTGGCGGTGCCGTAGAACGTGCATGTACCTGGGCTATGGTAGGCTTTGGATTCCGAATCCAGCAGCTCTTTTTCGCCTATCTTGCCATCGGCGAATTTTTGTCGGGCACGCGACTTTTCTTTATTGGATATGCCCGTAGTCATGGGGCCTGCGGGTACAAATACAGCAGGAATATGCCCAAAACTCAACGCACCCAATAACAAACCGGGAACGATTTTGTCGCAAACCCCCAGGTACAATGCCGCGTCAAACATGTTGTGACTCAAGCCAATCGCTGTAGACAAAGCGATTACATCGCGGCTGAACAGGGACAATTCCATACCGGGCATCCCTTGGGTGATCCCGTCGCACATCGCAGGGACACCGCCTGCAAATTGCGCCACGCCCCCCGCTTCCCGCACTGCCTGTTTGATTATATTGGGATAATGTTGATAAGGCTCGTGGGCCGACAACATGTCGTTATAAGATGAAATGATGCCGACATTGGCTTTTTGAGCATGGGACAACTCATCTTTTTCTATGGCCGAACAGACAGCAAAACCATGCGCCAAGTTGGCACAAGGTAATTGTGTGCGTTGTGGGCCATTGGCAATAGCGGCATCGATTCGTGTCAGATAAGCGCTACGTGTCTCTCGACTGCGTTCTATGACTTGTTCAGTAATTTTTTCGACTATGGGATGCATGTGCAGGTCTCCGGGTTAATGCATGGGCTAGGCAATTTTAAATTGTCAGAGTGTATCGGGTGATTCGAGTGGACTTTTCTGGAATGCCGCCTTTTCCGTTTTTTGCGGCGCGTCCTGATGGTGGGGGAGCGACATATTATTGCCAGACGATTCTGCCATATTGATTTGTGTTTCTGGCTGTTGAATCAACAACAGGGGAATCATCGCTATCAGTACCATACTACAAGCCATTACAGCATAGCGAGTCCAATCATTCGTTGGGTCGTTACTGGATTTTTCTAAACTTATTTTCCAGGGCTTCTGGTCCAGCCAACTGAGAAACTGCGCGAACAACATCATCACACCCAAGCCAGCAACATTGATACACGTACTATCAAAAACATCCCCGTCGGAAGTTTCAAGCAGAATGCCTCCCACCAGGGATAAAACACTGCCCATCATAAACACCGGCAAGGATTGCTGCCCCATTTTGATCACTTTACCCGCCAGCCAACTGTTTAGCCACTCCTGATGCTTCAGCATAAAAGTACGAACCAAATAAATCATGGCCAAAAAATGCAGAAAGCGGATCAAGCCAAAATGACTTTTATCCACGAGAAACGGCCATTGATCATGTAAGGTCGTAAACCACGGCAATTCATAGCAGTCAGCCGTACCCAAAGGCAGGCAAAAGACCACAAACAGCATGCAAGCCCAAAACAGATTGCGATTGAATCGTGGAATCGGCAACCAGCCGCTGCTGAAAGCGAAACCCGTAAAAAAAATCAATTGCCAGCAAAACGGATTGAAATACCAATGCCGTCCGCTGATAGGATCGGCCGTCAATTCCCAGCCCAAGCTCCAGGCGCAAATATATAAAGCTAACGAAAACCCTACCGCCAATAAAACATGGATACGGGACAAGCTCCAGATCAGCGGTACCCAAAGCAATATCACCAGATACATAGGCAGGATATCAATGAAATTGGGCAGGTATGTCAGGCTGACTAATGCCAACAGGGCATTTTGGGTTTGGGCAAAAAAATAATTTAAATTATCCAGCTGCCAGCCATCTCCCAGTCCATTAAAGTGCAGCAACAAAAATAAACTGGTGATCGATATAAATAACAGCAGATGAGCCACATAAATCTGCCCACAGCGATAAAGTACCTGCAGGGTTCCCAAACCTATACCCGCTTCCCTAAAGCTGCGTCCATAAGCAATCGCGGCCACAAACCCGGAGAGAAACACAAAAGCCTCCGCAGCATCGCTGGGACCCAACCGCGACGGCATGAAATAGCCCCAGGGATTGTCAGGGATATGATTGACAAAAATAACCATCAAGGCCAAGCCGCGAAAAAAATCCAGCTGCACATTGCGTGTCGATGCTGAACGGCTAGGAGTATTCATCAACCAGCATCCCGAAAAGAAAGACAGGTATGCTGTACCCCATTTATAGTCAAAGCAACCGCTTGCATGCTATTCAAATTGACTTCGTTGCAAGCCGGTTGCTATAAAGTGATTAAGGTGCCCAATATAATTCGACAGGCACTTGTTCTTGATGCAATAGAGCACGTATCGGCATATCTTCAATGGAACCTGGTTTCTGCGCTGCATTAAAGACGGTCAATTTGTCTTCGCCAGTGAACAAAATCACCAAACGATCGGTTTTCATCAAGGCAGACAAGGTCAGGGTCAAGCGCTCGGTATTAGGTCCAGTAACTTCGCTTTGAGTCGCGTTAATAGCAGCGGTCAGATTTTCGTTATCTATTTGTATGGCTTGAGTCAAACCCTTGGCGTGAGGAAATAAGGAAGCAGTGTGACCATCCGGCCCCATGCCAACAATGGCCAGGCTAAAAGGCTGTGGCAACCGGCGATAGTTGGCTTCGGTTTCTGCTTGTCCCGCCAATGCAGTGATGGCAGATGTTTTCATGCCGATAAACTCCGCCGCCTTGGCGTTATTAATCAACAAACTGCGTTTAACCAAAGCTTCATTACTGGCACTATGATCGTTATCCACCCAGCGCTCATCCACTAGAGCAACTTTGATTTTTTTCCAGTTCAGCTCGGTTTTGGATAACGCCTCGTATAAAGGCGCAGGCGTACTGCCGCCGGAAACCAGTAACGTTGCTACGCCATGTTTGCTAAGGGCTTCGGATAATACATCCTGACACTCGGCAACCAGCGCAGTAAACAAATGGTGGCGTTGTTCAAAAAAGAATTCTTTAACCATGATCGTTATTCTCTCAATAAGGATGTTAGTTGTTATTCTTCCCAGGCACGCCCATCGCGAGCCAGTAAAGCAATCGATGCCACAGGTCCCCAATTACCTGCCGGATAGGGTTTGGGTGGCGTGTGGTTGTGCTGCCAGGCATCCTGAATCGAATCGACCCAAGTCCAGGCCTGTTCTATCTCTTCCCGACTTAAAAACAAGGTCGGATTGCCGCGTAGTGCTTCCAGAATCAGTTTTTCATAGCCACCGAAAATGCGATTTTTTTTGAACGCTTCGGAAAAACTTAAATCCAGTTTGGTCTGTTGCAATTTTATATTGCCATCAATGCCCGGCACTTTATTCAAGACGGAGACATCCACGCCTTCGTTAGGCTGCAAATGTATGATCAATTTGTTGGCTGGCAGATTATGAAAACTGTCTTTAAAAATGTTATGTGGCAGATTTTTAAAATTAATCACGATCTCGGTACGTTTATTCGGCATGCGTTTACCGGTACGCATATAAACCGGCACCCCAGCCCAACGCCAGTTGTCGATGTCCACCCGAATCGCGACAAAGCTTTCTGTGGTACTCTCGGTGTTGGCGCCCTCTTCTTCCAGATAGCCCGGTACCTGTTTGCCTTGAATAAACCCTGCTGTGTATTGGCCACGCACGGTTTTTTCTTCGACATTCAGATAGGTAATCGGTCTGAGCGCCTTCAGTACTTTGATTTTTTCCATATGGATACTTTCAGCAGACAAATCTGCCGGAGGCTCCATGGTGACAAATGTCAAAATTTGCAGCAAATGATTTTGCAGCATGTCGCGTAACTGGCCGGTCTTGTCGAAATAATCCCAGCGACCTTCGATACCGATGTCTTCTCCGACGGTGATTTGAATGTGATCGATATTATTGTGATTCCAGCTGGAATAAAACAACGAGTTGGCGAAACGTAAAGCCAACAGGTTCAAAACCGTTTCTTTACCCAAATAGTGGTCGATGCGGTAAACCTGATCTTCGTGAAAGACATCCGCCACCACATCATTGATTTCTTTGGAAGACTTCAGATCATGGCCGATCGGTTTTTCCATGACGATGCGCGACTCGGCATTTAAAACACCGCAGCTCTGCAAGCCTTGACAAATAGGTTTAAACAGCACCGGCGATACGGCAAAATAATTCACCATAACCCGCTTTTCCGCGTCAACCATTGCATTCAACTGCTTGTATTGTTCAGGCTGAGTCAAATCGATTTTTAGGTAAGACAAACGCTCAGAAAAACGTTGCCAGATTTGTTCGTCGATGCTGTTGTTTAAAAATGCTTTTAAACTGTTATGCGCAACATCTACAAAACTTTTGCTGGTTTCATCCAGCCTGTCTACCCCTATGATGCGGGTATCTGCTTCTATAAGATTATGCTTCTCTAATCTGTACAGTGAAATCAATAGTTTGCGCTTGGATAAATCGCCCAATGCGCCGTAGATCACCAAGTCGCAGGGTTTGAAAGAGTTGTTTTTTGTCATGTCGTGTGACTGAGCGAAAGGATTTAACGCTTGCCAGACAGCGATAAACCGGGCCAATAATAAAAAATAGCGCCTATTATAGTGTCCGTAAGGGCTGTCAAACAAGGTAAGTGCTTATCCGGCTTTTAACTTCTTGCTCAAATCAGGCGTTTAAAAGGCCATCAAGGGAAAATTTCCGTCGTATAACGGGATATTTTCAGGGTATCCGACCAATAGTCGGCTGGCAAACCTGCTTTTTGTTTCAAATGACGCAAAAACTGTTTTGCATCGGGTAATTGTTCCCACACGGAGGGTAGAAAAGTGCCACGATGGTAACCATCTTGCAAAATCAACCCATCTACGCCTGGCTTTAACTGTTTTAGCAAGTCTTGTTCCGACTGAAAATGCATGACTTCAGCAGGACTCAAAATGGAAACATGTACATCAAGTCCGACTAACTCCTGCCGGGTTAAGGCTGGAAACCGTGGATCTCGAAAAGCGGCGGCAAATGCATTTTCGGCAACGTCTTGTACGAGCGGCCTGATGGCTTCCAGCATACCAATACAGCCACGTAACTGTCCGTAGCGTTCCAAAGTCACAAAACTGGCGCGTTTGACGGTTAATGCACTCGAAAAATTTTCCAGATTGATCGACAGCGGCTGACCGGTTTCCAGACCATGCTCAATCGAGCCGCTGGCTACTTTTAACAATTGAGTTTTATCTATATCATTCAACGACATAAGCACCATACCCTACCACCCGCTGCTTATCGCCTGCGGTGTCGCCTGAGTTTCTGAGATCGATGGTTTTGATGGACAGTGCCTTTTTGTTTAATAGCTTCAATAACCCACTAACCGGGACTTTACCGCAGGCACTTTCTGAGCTTATGTCCTGGTATTGTAAGTGTTCAATCCTGTCGCTGGTAAGCCGATCCAGGCGCTGAGCCGATGCATAATCATGGTAATGGCTTAAATCTGAACTCACCACAATCAAAGTCTCATCGCCCCCCCAAAGCAGCTCCAGCACTTGACTGACTTGATCCGGGCTGGCGTCACCGGCAACCAGCGGTATCAACTTAAAATCAGCCAGCATGGTTTGTAAAAACGGCAAATGCACCTCCAGACTGTGCTCCATGGCATGCGCCTGCTCCAGATAACCGACAAACGGCAAAGATAACAGACGTTCCATCAGCAGCTTATCCAGCTCAATATCACCCAGCGGCGTGCTGAAATAATTGGCACCACTGAGCGCCAGCCCCTTAAAAGCCACACGGTGGGAAGGCCCGATCAACACCACTCTGGAAATTTGATCCCTGACCGCTTGCAAACGAGCATAAGCGCTGGCGGCGATCGGCCCAGAATAGATATAACCAGCATGCGGAGCAACAATTACCTTGGGTGACTTGGTCGAGCAATCAGCCTCTTCCAGAAATCCGGCCAGCATATTTTCTAGATTTATCGGATCAGCGGGGTAAAAAACTCCTGCTACTGCGGGTTTTCTAATTAGCATGATCTAGTAGTTCGTTTCATCAAAAAGACAGCAATAAGAGGATAGTCATTAGCATGTCGAGGCTCATGTTTGTCTGGGGTTATGAGGCTGATCAATTTTCCACGATATGAAATCTTAAATTGAAACTAACCCCTCGTGGATCATAAAAGCTTTATTAGGGGCTATTGCCATTTTATAAGGGTAACCTTAATAGTTACGAGAAATAACCGAAAGCTTGTATGTAAGGTTGTATCAACGATTGGATGGATTCAAAATACAATCGATACCCTTGCCAACGGGTTAAGGAGGATTGATATAAAGGCTGTGCGACAGCTGAGTAACTTGGGGTAGCCATAAATTTTCCTGCCAGTTTTTTGTGATATTGACTGACTTCTGGTCGCCACTCCAGTCCCAGATAGGTAAATAAGTTTCTAAATTGATTCTCAAAATCGGTGACGGCATCTTCATAGCGCAACTCCAGATAGCTAGTTGCGATGCACTCCCGCATGCTAAGCCATAAGCCCATGACGGCTGCATATTGCCTTGCGATTCCTTCCCAGGTCAGTAAGTTGATCGTTGCCACTGACGTTACAAAAGCTTGCATTGAGCAACTTAAGCACACATCCCTAGGGTCTCGTAATGCATAAATGATTTTGGCTTCAGGAAATAGGGTACTAATCAAACCTATTTCGATACTATTCAAAGCCACCTTGTTAATAAAGCATTTAGTTAATGATGTTGGCCCGTATTCTTCTTTCACGCGAAGCCAATAAAACTGCCTTAAATGCCTGGCTTGCTCAGTACTGATATTTTTTAGTGCGGCTGGCGAATTGTCCTTAATTCCGCTTATTAGCTCAAGTTGTGCAATCACTTCGTCTAACAGAAAGTTTTCATCTGAGGTCAAAACCTGAGGATGAGCGGCTAAAACCTGTTCGATCAATGTCGTTCCGGAACGTAAAAATCCCATCAAAAAAACCGGAACCGGCAAAACATCCTGAAAATCCGTTATGCGCCAGCGAGTAAGCAAACTAAAGTCATAGCTTTGTTGATAAAGATCAATTTTCTTGAAAACATACTGAGCATCCTGCTCAGATACCTCAGGTAAACCAGACTGTAATTCACCGGCTCGACAAATTAATGTATACGCCTCCGAATAACGCTTTTGTTGATCCAATACCTTAGCCAATTCCAGACAGGCTCTTGCCAATTGCCCAGGGTCTTTTTCACGATGCAAAACCTTGATCAATCGCTGTTCCGCTTCATAAAACTGCTTATTACCTGCTTCCAATATAGCCTTCAAAATTTGACAGCCCGAATCATCAGGCGCCAGCTTCAGAACTTTATCAAATTCCGCACTTGCTAATTTGACATAGTTAAGGCGTTGTAAACAAATGGCTACGCCAAATAAGGCTGCTGGATCCTGGGGCGATTTTTTGACCGCCGCTCTATAGAGCTGTAATGCAAAATCTACTTCACCCCATATTCGCAATTGTTCCGCCAATTGCAACAAAACAGTATGCTCAATTTTTGGGGCCTGACGAAGCATCAATTTACCTGCCTTGAGCAAATAATGCCGCCCCACTGCCAACCGGTGTCGTCTGCACAAAGCTTGTCCAACGCCGGCTAAAGCCTCTATATGATTGGGTTTTGTCACTAGAACTTGGCGATAAGCTTGTTCGGCACCATCAAAGTCAGCCAGTTGATAGGCAAAATATCGAGCCCTAGCAATTTGCTGCAAATATTCTTCTTGTTCTACAGCGACATGAGGTTCAACTTCGCCAGGACGACTGAAAATCTGGTTATCATTGTCGATGAAATAATGCATACATTAAAATGTGTATGGAAAAATGTTTGAAAAGATAGTTTACATCCATGAAATAATTCGTCTTCATTGGGTTCGTAACAAACTCCAATTCAATCCCTGAAATTGTTGCGCGCTTAAAAAGAAAAAACCAGGACTTCGCGAATCGAAACCCTGGTTTTTAAATCCATTGAACAAAGCTTACATTTGATCAACTCCTTCGCACCATACACTACCCTTGGTTTAAACGCGTTGGATTTGAAAGAATTTTGTAAACTTGGTCAAATGGCTGTTCACGCAGCTGGGCGACGGCGCAGTCCAACCAAGCCAGCTAAAGCACTACCGAATAACCAAACAGCGCCCGGAACTGGTACCGAGGTGATGGATAATTTGTAGTCAGCATTATTCCATCTGCCTGAAGGATTCGTTTCGTTGGTGATGATGTTGAAATTGGAATCCAATACCACACGTTGAGTTACTTCATTGCCACAATTTGCCAACGTGAAGCAACTGTTACCAATTGCCAACAGATAATTACCTGCTGCTAACGATATATTCAGCTCTGCCCAATCATGACCTGCAGTGGTGCCGTAGGAACTGCCAGCGCTGCCGTGGCCAACGTTATCACCCGCACTGTTGGCAAAGGTAGTGCCTGAGTTGGCATAACCTTCAAATCCAGTCACACCACCTACCAATAAGAAAGCACCTTGTTTGGTCGGTGAAACATCGACTTGAGTCCAGCCCACCCCTGTGTTCGGGTAATTTACAAATGCGGTAGCAACGGCCTCATCGAAACCGGCAGCACCAACTGAAAACAATGAAAACGCCGGATGGGAAGTGTTCCCATTGGATTTCATGATGGTAGTGTTGCCATTGTTAGCGGTTGAGGCAGACGTATAGGGTTTGCTAGTATCAGTCAAATTGATGATGACGTTGCCGGCAGATGCGGCATTGGCGTCGACACTAAACTCAATCCATTTGGTGGTGTGCATCCAGCCCAGGCCAACAGTGATGTCAGCCCAGTTTTTGACGGCCATTTGTCCGCTTTGGGTAATCACACCATTGGCTGTCAATGCACCCAATTGTGTAGAGCTGACAGCGCTCGCATGGGTTGAGATACTAGCCATTGCCGCGCCAGTCAACAGCAGGGCAACTGATTTTTTAGATAGGTTCATAATGTTCGCTTCCTGTAACTATTTAGTATTTATTTACTTCCAATTCTCAAAAACGGTTGTATCGACCATTAATGAGATCCCTTATGATTAATCGTCAGGATTAAACACAGCATCTGCATTTACGCGCCAGAGAGTAATTCTCATACTGCCTTTAGCTGCAATTAAATCAATGCAAAGCATGTGCCAATACGTTAGTTATTGAAACATAAAATAATTTAACAAGGTCAACTGGGGGGGGCGTAAAAAAATGAGTGATATGACACATTGACGAGTGAAATAACCTAGTTTTATAAACACCCGCTTACTCACGGATGCAGGAAATGGATTGGGTTTGGGGTCTTGAGTCTATATCACCCACAAAGCTACGAAATAAAACTGATCTAAGTTTTGGGATGATTGGTGAATTAGGGGGCACTCATTGCGCTAGAAACCAATAAGTATTTTCCGCAACTTTTCTTAGCTATTAGAGCTTGTGATATGCCCTAGCACTAGGGCATATCACACAGTTTAATTCAGTTGATAGCACACATACAAAATTATCTAAAAGCCCCCTTTTACCTCACAAATATGCGAATTATCTAGGCTTAGAGTAGGGACGCAACTCAAATAATTATTTGTGGCCCAATTTTTGCTTTATTTAAATTCGGCTAAAAAATGAGTTTAAACTGAGTCCGGGAATGACTGTTCAATGTCCGCAAAATCAGCATTTTGGATTTGGAAATATTTCGATAAGCAAAATTTATGAACAGTTGCCAAAGAATAAGTTTTCTAGCCATTGATACACCCACAATAATTTCAAAGGAGACATGTTCAATGAACAGAAGTTCAAAAATTCCAAAATCTCTCGGGGTTGGAGGCCTTTTCAA
>CAZJYS010000045.1:10904-14250 GCA_964550075.1 uncultured Methylomonas sp. | reverse complement strand
ACGGTAAGGTTTCATCCGTTTATCACAATGATGTTGGCGTATTCAAGGGCCTGAATAACCCTTTCACCGCCACCCGCTATCACTCACTGGTTATCGAACAATCCAGCTTGCCGGATTGTCTGGAAATCACTGCCTGGACCCAGGACGAATCCGGCAACATTGATGAAATCATGGGAGTCAGGCATAAAACCCTGGATATCGAAGGCGTTCAATTCCACCCCGAATCAATCTTGACCGAACATGGGCATGATATGTTGAGGAATTTTTTGGCGCGATAAGCGCGGCGGTATGCAAAGAAGCGGTTCGCCGCTTCTTTTTATTATCAGGTGAAAAGTCTGGGATGCACGTCTGAAACCTTTCCCAAGACGACAAAAAAGCATTTGTTCAATCTTCAGCTTCACATGATCTGATAGTGCGGTTTTAACCGCTTCCCTAGCAACCACATCTAACAATCTCACCTCTGTGAACAATTTTATGGACTACGAAAAACTGTTAAGTATTGCCTTCACGGAAGCCCAAGCCGGATTCGATGAAGGCGGGGTGCCAGTGGGAGCCGCTTTATTCGATGCCCATGGCAATTTACTAGGTAAAGGCCGTAACCGTCGTGTGCAAGAGAATGACCCTTCGATCCACGGCGAAACCGATGCTTTTCGCAAAGCCGGGCGGCAATCCCATTACCGCGACAAAATTCTGGTTACAACCCTGGCTCCTTGCTGGTATTGTTCTGGCTTGATACGTCAATTCAATATCGGAACCGTAGTAGTGGGCGAATCGATCAATTTTGCCGGTCATCTGGATTGGTTACGCGAAGCAGGGATCAACATCATCGAATTGCATGATGAAGAATGCATAGCATTGATGAAACGTTTTATTGCGGAATTTCCACAAATCTGGTTTGAAGATATTGGCGAATCTGATCAGTGTCAACATTCTGCATGACTTTTGAGTATTCAGAAGTCAGCATCATCGGGGCAGGCCCGGCTGGGTTAATGGCTGCCGAGGTGTTGAGTCAGGCCGGGGTAAAAGTCGATGTATTCGATGCCATGCCCTCGGTCGGACGCAAGTTTCTGATGGCTGGCAAAGGTGGGATGAATATTACCCACGCCGAACCTCTCGAGCAGTTTTTAAGCCGTTTTGGCCCGCAACAAGAGCATCTAACCCCGATGATCCTCGCTTTTTCCCCTGATGCATTACGTGCATGGGTAAAAGACTTAGGCATAGAAACCTTTGTCGGCAGCTCTGGCCGGGTATTTCCGACTGAGATGAAGGCAGCTCCATTATTACGAGCCTGGCTGCATCGCTTGCGTGTCAACGGGGTTCGTTTTCATATGCGTCAGCGCTGGCAAGGCTGGGGTGCCGATGGCAAGCTGGTATTTGATACTCAACACGGCGTACAACCCATGATGCAGCCCAAAGCGCTGATTCTGGCTCTAGGTGGCGCTAGCTGGCCACAACTGGGTTCAACGGGATTTTGGGTGTCATGGCTCGCAGCACGGGGCATTACTGTTATGCCTTTGCAAGCCACCAATTGTGGCTTTGAGACTTTGTGGAGTGCTTATTTTCGTAGTCAATTTGCCGGGCAGCCCATCAAGACTGTACGCATTGATTTTGAAAATACTCAGGGACAGCGATTTAGCCAACAAGGTGAATTGATGGTGAGCGAATACGGTCTTGAAGGCGGATTGATTTATGCCTTATCGGCACCGCTGCGTGAGCAAATCAATTTGACCGGCTCGGCTTTAATCACGCTGGATTTACTGCCCAATAGAGATTTGGCATCGATCATCACCAAGCTCTCAGGGAGCAGAGGCAAAAATAGCCTGAGTAACTTTTTACGCAAACAGCTGAGCCTGGACAGCGTAAAAATTGCTTTACTGCGCGAGGTTTTATCAACGGAAGAGATGAACCATCCGCAAGTTTTAGCTCAAACTCTAAAAGCCATTCCGATCAAGTTAATTCATACCCGCCCAATTACCGAAGCCATTAGCAGCGCAGGTGGCGTTAGTTTTACCGAGTTGAATCAGCAATTGATGCTACACAAATTACCCGGTGTGTTTTGCTGCGGCGAAATGTTGGACTGGGAAGCACCCACCGGTGGCTATTTGCTGACAGCGTGTTTGGCCAGTGGGCGTGCCGCCGGTTTCGGCGCATTAGCCTGGTTGAATCGTTAATTCCTTCACAGCCCGTCATTTACCCCAAACACTCTTCATTCAACCATAACGGCAAATCTCAGTAATTTTATTCAGGCATCGTATAATTTCTGCCAATGTTTATTTATCCCGGTTGCTAACCATGTTTTTCTCTGATGTTTGTAGCAAATCCAGCCTATTGATCTTATCGCTACTCCTGACTCATCAAAACGCTTTGGCCATCGAAACCACTCCGGACGAACTGCAATCCACCAGCGAGTTATTGCCATTAAGCTGGGAAGAACTGAACGAACTTGATGTTTCCAGTCTGGCCCGGCAAGAACAATCGGTCAAAAACAGTCCGGCTGCCGCTTTTGTAATCACCGCAGAAGACATTCGGCGTTCTGGTGTCACCAGTCTACCTGAGGTGCTGAGAATGGTGCCGGGCATTGATGTCGCCAAAATCAACGCTTGGAACTGGGCAGTCAGCACTCGGGGCTTTAACGATCTTTATGCCAATAAATTACAGGTAATGATAGACGGTCGTAGTATCTATGATCCTTTAGTCAGCGGTGTGTATTGGGGGCAGCATAACCCTGCCTTGCAGGACATCGAACGTATCGAAGTATTACGCGGCCCCAGCGGCAGCTTGTGGGGTGCCAACGCCGTAAACGGTACGATTAACATCGTGACCCGCTCGGCGCGCGATACTCAGGGTGGTTTGTTGTTCGGTGGCGGCGGTACCGAAGAACAGGGATTTGGCGGCGTCAGGTATGGTGCGAAGCTTTCTGAATCGACTTATCTCCGCGGTACGCTGAACGCTATATTCCGAGACGCCAGCGTTGATTTACTCGGCGAACAAGATACTCATGACCATGGGAATGCCGAAAACGCCAATTTTCGTCTCGACAGCCAATTGAGTACAAATGACCAGCTCATGGTGGAAGCCAATGTTTCCCGTTACCGCCAACATGGCTATTTTATCGGTGTCACATCACCTGAGCCGCCCCTTTGGCAAAACGATGATTTTGGCCGGGATGGCATTACCGGCAGTTTACAGGGCAGCTGGAAACATCAAACCGATAGTGGCCACCGCTGGAATATCAATACATCTTTCACGCAGACCAACTGGTTGCTGGCTATGAATGAAATGAGCCGTTCCCAATATGTCGTGGATTTTCAACATAACCTGCCACCTATTTTTTCTGGCCATCAAT
>CAZJYS010000045.1:0-10804 GCA_964550075.1 uncultured Methylomonas sp. | reverse complement strand
CAATATGTCGTGGATTTTCAACATAACCTGCCACCTATTTTTTCTGGCCATCAATTGATGTGGGGGCTTAATTATCAATACATCAACGATCACTTTGATAACTCACTCACTCTAGGCTTTGAACCAGAACAATTGACTCAACACAACGCCGGGATATTTCTCCAGGATCAAGTCGATCTACTTGAAAATTTGAAACTCACCCTAGGCAATCGGGTGGAACATTTTACTTTCACAGGCTGGGAAACCGAACCTAACGCCCGTCTGCTATGGACACCCGACAAACAACACAGTTTATGGGCCGCCATTTCGCGTGCCGTGGTTCTGCCCAATCGGGCTCAACATGGCATAAATCTGTTCAAACCCATACCGGGCCACACAACTTTTTTTGACGCCAAAGCCAATCCAGACATGAAAACCGAAAATCTGCTGGCCTATGAGTTGGGTTGGCGCTGGCAGATTGCCAATAACCTGGATGTTGATACGGCCTTGTTTTACAACATTTACGATCGGATGCAAGGTACGCAATTTACCGGTGTCATTGAAAAGGATCCCGTTTTTGATGAAATCCAGCAGGCCACGGTCAGCAATTATCGCCGCGTAGAAAGTTATGGACTGGAAATGTCATTAAATTATCGGGTAAGTCACGATTGGCGTCTTCAAACCTCTTATAGCGCCATTCACTTTGATACGACTTACGATAAGAATAAGCCCTGGTTTCGTGATGAATTGACCGAAGAACACGCCAACCCACAACACAGCGTATCGTTGCGATCGTTATTGAATTTAACTGACGAAATTGAGCTGGATACCTGGGGCCGCTTTGTAGACGAACTTTATATCGATTATCGACACATTCCAGCGTACTTTACCTTAGATGTCCGTTTGGGTTGGCATCCACATAAAGACTTGCAGCTTTCCTTCAGTGCACAAAACCTGCTGGACAATCATCATCCAGAATTTAGTGATGATCTTTACATTCCAACTGCCAGCCAGATTCAGCGCGGATATCTGGCGCAATTCTCCTGGCGATTCTGAGTCGCGCTGTGCTCAAGCCACTGCTTAAATTATTTTTGTACTGTGTCAGCTTGTGCCTGTCCGGCCAGTGCTTGGCACAGCAGAATGACATTGGCAAAAGCGAGTATCAGTTAAAAACTGTCTATTTATTGCATTTTGCCGAACTGACTGAATGGCCGGAAGTGTCTCCCACGTCGATTTGCCTGCTGGGTAAGAGTCCTCTGGAGGCCTATTTACCAGCTTTGCAAGGACAAAAAGTTAATAACATGGCATTGAGTGTGATACTGGATCAGCAGCACCCCATTGAAGATTGTCAGATTTTGGTGCTTGGTGAATTGACCCTCTTGACCAAAGCCTTGCTGCAGCAAGCTAAAACCCAGCATATTTTGTTGGTCAGTGACGCCGAAAACTTTGCTGCGCAAGGCGGCATGATTCAATTTAGCCTGCGAGACAACAAGCTGAAACTGGTGGTTAATTTAAACTCGGTCAAACAGGCGAATCTTAAGTTAAGTTCCAAATTACTGAGAATGGCGGAGATTCTGGAATGAATGAGAGCAGACCAATACGGATATCGATCACCCGCAAGCTATCAAAAGTTCTAAAAATGATGGCGGCTTTGACCTTGTTAATGGCGACGTTGACTCATGCCTTCCGTGAATACAACAGTTTACACGACACCTTGGGTCAACAACTGACCATGACGGCAGACATGATAGGCCAGAATAGCAGTGTAGCCTTAATGTTTGACGATCAAAAAACCGCCCTGGAGCTATTGAGTGCGCTGAGTCATAACCAAGATATTACTCACGGGGTGATTTTGAACGAATCCGGTGAACTGTTTGCCGAATATTCCAGCTCGTCTCCCACTTGGAGCCCAATCTGGCCCGATTGGATCATCCAAACCCGCCAGATTAGCCGCCCGATCTACAACAACGATAAAGGAATGATCGGTCAAATTATCTTAACAGCAGACTTGAATCGACCTTACCGGGCGTTAATAAGAAATATGGAAATTAACGCTTGTATACTATTGATTGCGCTAGGCATGTCCGGGCTGTTTGTCTTACGTCTGCAACATTCTGTGTTACGACCGGTTTTGCAACTCGCCAATATCGCCCGGGAAATTGAAAAAGATCACGATTACAGTAGACGTGCTGACTATGTTGGCAACGATGAAATCAGTGATTTATCTGAAGCGTTCAATAGCATGTTATCGCAAATTCAGCGTAACGAAGCTTATCTGGAAAGTCAGGTTTTAGACCGTACCCGCGAACTGGAAAGTGCCAAACTGGAAGCGGAATCGGCTAATCAGGCCAAAAGCGATTTTCTAGCCAACATGAGTCATGAAATTCGTACCCCGATGAATGCCATCATCGGTTTGATCGAGTTATGCCTGAACAGTCCGTTGACAGTCAAACAAAGAACTTATCTGCAACGTGTGGAAACCGCCTCTCGTTCATTAATGTGTATCATCAACGACATTTTGGATTTTTCCAAAATCGAAGCGGGAAAAATGGAATTGGAGAATATTCCGTTCCTATTGGATGAAATGCTGGAACAAGTATTCTCAACCATGGCACAAATGGCTATACATAAAGGTCTGAAACTGAATTACCCTACCAGACCATATCCTCATACGGTTATTGGCGATCCGCAACGATTGCGTCAAATCTTAATTAATCTGATCGGTAACGCCATTAAATTTACCGAACGCGGAGAAGTTAGCATCACGTTGGAAGAACAGAGTCGCACAGCCCATCATGTATGCTTAGAATTTGGGGTTATCGACACCGGCATCGGTATTAGCGAATTCCAAAAAAAGCATATTTTTCAAGCTTTTGGACAAGGTGATAGTAGTGTGACCCGTAATTATGGCGGTACAGGCCTGGGATTAATCATTTGCAAACAGCTTATCGAACAAATGGGTGGCAGCATCAGTCTGGTCAGTGAGAAAAATGTTGGCTCACATTTTAGTTTCACCATCGTGTTGGGTATTGGCGATTCAAACAACATTCGACACACTGAACAGCCACTGCAATCGCTAATCGACACCCCAAAATACGCCACCTTAAAAAATGCCAGGATTTTGCTGGTTGAAGATAACCCGGTAAACCGGATGGTGGTCATGGAACTTCTGGAAAAGTTGAACATACAAGTTGATGTCGCTGAAAACGGCGCAACAGCATTAAGCAAAATACAGGCTCATCAATATGATGGGGTTTTGATGGATGTGCAAATGCCGGTGATGGACGGCTGCCAGGCAACTCAGCGTATCAAAGAGATTGAGGCGCACAAATCGCTGCCTGTCATCGCCATTACCGCCAGTGCTACCCATACTGATCGGCTGAAATGTATGGAATCCGGCATGGTGGATTTCATTAGCAAACCGATTTTGCCGGAAACCCTATATAACGTATTGATAAAATGGATCAGGCCTGCACAGTTTGGCAGCTGAAATGTCTGTTTAAACCCAATCGAACAAATCCATTTGCCGGTATTGCCTTTGACTTTGCGGTGTTAAAGCCGATAGCGTCACCCCCAGCAGGCGGACTTTTTTTTGATGGATTTCGGTATTTTGTAATAAATCCGCTAACAGCAGTGAAGCAGCCGAATCATCACTAATTTCACGCGACAATGTTCGTCCGCGAGTAATCTGTATGAAATTTTCATATTTGATTTTGATGGTCAACGTATTCGCGTTCAGTTGTTTCTCAGCCAGTTTGTTTAAGGCTTGTTTCAACAATTGTTGTAATTGCTCAAGCACTAATTGCGGATCATTCAAATCGTGCTCAAAAGTGGTTTCGACGCCGATTGACTTGCGCTCTCGATGGGCATTCACAGGCCTTTCGTCAATACCGCGCGCAATATTGGCGTAATGGGCCGCCGCTTTACCGAAATGTTGCTGTAATATCGCCAATGGGGTTTGCTTTAAATCCTGGCCGGTCTTGATGCCTAATTCAGTCATGCGCTTTTCTGTGGCAGGGCCTATGCCGTGAAACTTTCCAATACTGAGATTTTCTACAAACGCAAGAGCTTGCTGCGGCGTAATCACATAAAGACCGTTCGGCTTTTTGACGTCCGAGGCCAGTTTGGCGAGAAATTTATTAAAGGAAATCCCGGCTGAAGCCGTCAATTGAGTCTGACGGTATATTTCCTGCTTGATGTGTTTGGCCAACAAGGTTGCAGAGCCTTGAAAAAGCTCACTGGTACTCACGTCCAGATAGGCTTCATCCAGGGATAAGGGTTCGACACAATCACAATATCTGGCAAAAATACTACGAATAGCTTCCGAAGCTTCGCGGTAGGCATCAAATCTGGGTTTAATGAAAATGGCTTGCGGGCAAAGCCGCACGGCTTGAGCAGAGGGCATTGCGGAATGAACGCCGTAGACTCGGGCTTCATAGCTGCAGGTAGCTACAACCCCGCGTGATTCTGGTTTGCCACCGACGATAACCGGTTTATTTCGGTAATTAGGATTATCGCGCTGTTCCACCGCAGCATAAAAGGCATCCATGTCGATATGGATGATTTTTCGCCAAGAATCCTGCATGTACTTAAGACTGGTCGGGAGACTCCAACTCAGCGGTTAAATTCCAACTAGAAAAGGGAAACGGTAACTGTTCTGTATTGAAAGTTAAAAACAGTAAAATATGATAATGGTAAGTCGATAAACTACGGCCAAAATCCAGTATGTTGGGATTGGGAGTACCGGTAAATAATACGGCACCAATTTGCAGCAAAACCACCAGCCACAATAATAATTTCACCAGACTATCGATACCGGCATAGACCAGCATCAAAATAATCCGTTTCCAGGTTTCGATTTTTTTCAAGTTTTCGTTGAGTTGTTCCGACACGTCTTAACCTCTGTTCATCACGTCCCGCAAGTCCAGAGCCGCCGCATTGGCACGAGCAATGTAATTGGCCATGGCTAAAGAATAGTTGGCAAACATACCGAAGCCATCGCCGTTCAAAACCACAGGACTCAACGTCGTGGTTAAAGCGTTTTCCAGCGCTTGTATCATGTTATCCAGTGTATTCATCGCCCGCTTATCCAACAGAATATCGGCAAAATCATGTTTGATGGCGCGCAAAATATGTAGCAAGGCCCAGCAAGCACCACGGGCTTCATAAAATACGTTGTCGATTTCCATCCAGGGCGTTTGACCAATCGTCGGCATGTTCATATCTACGATACTACTGGGATCGCCGTGGGTAGCACCTGCAAACTTATCTGTACTGGCCGCCAGACGCGTCGATAGACCACCCAAACGTTTAATCACCACCTCGGTATACTGCCAGAGATTGTCTGCACGCGAATGGAATTGCGCCGGTTTGGAGGTTGAGGTGGGATTTTGCAAGCGAGCCATGTATTTATGCAAGGCTTCTATACCTTTGACATACTCCGCCTCGGTGGAAGGTAGAGCCCAGGAATTATGTTCGTAATAAAAATAAGGTTCAGCCATCGCCAAGTCAGGATCTTCAGCGGATTGCGACTGGTCGCGGGCAAAATGGTTACGCAAAGCCGTCGTCGCATCGCGCAACATAACCAACGCGCCATATTCCCAGTTTTGGATGTTGTCACAAAACAACCCAGGGGGGGCAACGTCATTGGTCAAATAGCCGCCGGGCTTGAACAGGATGACATCAGCGATATGCGCTAAGGTATTGGCATACACATAACCAATAGGCATTTGATCGGTATGAGTGACATTCATACGCTCAATGGCTTCATCCTGAACGCTGAATTGATCAGGCTCGCGACTCCACCATTCACCTAGCACCAACATCACAATGGCAACAACCCCTAATAATGTGCCAAACCCCCAAAGGATACCTTTCGACTTTGCGTCTTCTTCGTAAGCTAATGGATCATCTGACATGTGTTGCGTATCCTGATTTGGCTGATAGAAATAATAAATAACGAATTATTCAAATTCGTATGGTAGCACGGTTTACTTGGAAGGCATCCCTTTTCAATGGAGATACTGATTGACAACGCTTAGCGGCTGTGGAATCAGTGTAGGCGGCATTTGCACATGAAATCCCTTATGCTCGAGTGCTGCCATGACTTTTACCGCATCTTCTCTGGCCAGCTTCCGCTGTGGTGTCAATTCCAGTTCCATGACAAATTCAAGTCGGCCCAAGCTTTTGAATAACGCTTCCGGTATCGACGAAAAATCATCCTTCTTGTTCAAATAAAGATACAGTTCGTTTTTTTTCAGGCTTTTATAAATAAAGCATATCATTGCGTTCGCTCCTGCGTACTATCGCTGCAAATTTTAACGGTTTTTCGATAAAATTTTCAGCCTACATTTCCAACTTAGTTTAATTTTTCATGCAGAACTCAAAGGACTTGCCCGACAACTTCTTCAAGACAGCCTGTTATTTCGAGGCCACACTGGCTTTATTGGCGATTTTTCTGGGTTGGCTACTTGACATCGATCCATTTATTAACATCGACCTGAACGAACCTGCACTGTTAAACAGCCTCATCCTGACATTACCTTTGGTACTGATTTTCTTTGCATTACAACAACTACCTTATCCACCCTTACAGAAAATTCGGACATTATTATTAGAGACGTTAGGCGCAAAACTCTATCAACGAAATTGGGCTGACATGCTAATACTGGCCGGTATCGCCGGTTTTTCAGAAGAGTTGCTGTTTCGCGGCGTTTTTCAACCCTGGCTGGAAAATATTAGCAGCCTTACACTGGGCCTGGTGTTGAGCAATCTGTTGTTTGCGGCAGTCCACGCGGTGACACCGTTATACGCCGTTCTGGCCTTGCTGATGGGGCTTTATCTGGGATTGAGCCTGGACTATGGCGACACACGAAACCTCCTGCAGCCCATTTTGATTCATGCCTTTTATGATTTTGTGGCCTTTATGGTGATACTGAACAACTATCGTAACAATCTTAGAGCCGCCGGATGAATATGCATCAAACCGATACCCAGCATCAACTAACGCCACACTGGCTGGTGTGCCTGGCCATGCTGCTGCTGTTGATAATTTACAACTTGATTTGTCATTTCGGCAGCGACGGCCTTAGATTAAACCTGGACGAAACGCAAAGAGTCACGATACGCACTATTTTATATGCTGTGACGATCGGCTTGTTTCCGTTAACCAACTTGGTCAGGCATATACTGCTACGCCTTAACCAAACCATGCCGGGTGATAAACCCGCTGCCCAACGTTATTTGACAACCATCATCGTTACGCAAACCATGATAGAAGTTGTCAGTCTGTTTGGTCTGCTGATGTTTCTGTTGGGTGATGATTTCAACACCCTTTACATTTTCTCTGTACTGGGTTTGTTAGGTATTTACCTACATAAACCTAAAATGACCGAGCTTGAAGACATTATTCAGGCCTTAAACATCAAAAACACCGCTTAGACATAATTCCCTAACATTTCGGTTTTTGTCGCAATCGGGGTTAGGCTGTACAATGCATCGCTATTCAGAATTTTAGCTCAGGTGTAATCATGAAAATAATTCAGGAAGCGCTCACTTTTGACGATGTTTTGTTAGTGCCCGCGCATTCGGCAGTTTTGCCTCGAGAAGTGGAACTCAAAACCCAGCTGACTAAAAAAATCACCTTGAATATCCCACTGGTTTCAGCTGCGATGGACACCGTCACTGAAGCCCGCCTAGCGATTGCGATTGCACAGGAGGGCGGTATCGGCATCATCCACAAAAACATGACGATCGAACAACAGGCCACGGAAGTACTGCGGGTCAAAAAATACGAAAGCGGTGTTATCAAAGACCCCATCACAGTTTCTCCTGATGTCACCGTGCGTGAGGTGCTGGAATTGACGCATGCCAAAAACATTTCCGGGGTACCGGTGGTCGATGGCGAACAATTGGTAGGTATAGTCACCAGCCGGGATTTGCGATTTGAGACGCGTCTGGATGAATCCATCCGTTCCATCATGACCCCCAAAGATCGCTTGGTCACCGTCAACGAATCGGCCAGTCATAAGGAAGCCATTGAGTTACTACACAAACATCGAATCGAAAAAGTGTTGGTGGTCAATGACGACTTCAATCTGCGAGGCATGATTACCGTCAAAGACATCCAGAAAGCCAAAGACAACCCCTACGCCAGTAAAGATGAACAAGAGCGTTTACGCGTCGGCGCAGCAGTAGGTACAGGTGCTGATACCGAAGAACGCGTTGCAGCTTTAGTCGCTGCTGGCGTTGATGTCATTATCGTCGACACCGCTCACGGGCATTCTCAAGGGGTTCTGGACAAGGTGCGCTGGGTCAAACAGAATTTTCCACAAGTTCAGGTCATCGGCGGCAACATCGCCACGGCGGCGGCGGCCAGAGCCTTAATGGAAGCCGGTGCAGATGGCGTTAAAGTGGGCATAGGCCCTGGCTCGATATGCACCACCCGCATTGTTGCCGGGGTGGGCGTGCCGCAAATCACCGCCGTCAGCAATGTGGCAGCAGCTTTGAAAGGCACCGGCGTACCGTTAATTGCCGATGGCGGCATCCGTTATTCCGGCGACGTAGCCAAAGCTTTAGCCGCTGGTGCGCATGCTGTGATGTTAGGCGGCTTGTTTGCCGGGACAGAAGAGGCACCCGGCGAAGTGGAATTATTTCAGGGCCGGTCTTATAAATCGTATCGCGGCATGGGCTCTTTGGGGGCCATGTCGCAACAACAAGGTTCCAGCGACCGCTATTTTCAGGAAGCCACTGAAAACGTCGAAAAACTGGTGCCTGAAGGCATCGAAGGTCGCGTACCTTACAAAGGTAGTGTACTGGCGATCATACATCAGCTATTGGGCGGCATTCGTTCCAGCATGGGCTATACCGGCAACGCCACCATCGAAAAAATGCATGAAAATGCCGAGTTTGTGCGTGTCACCAGTGCCGGCATGCGTGAGAGCCATGTGCACGATGTCACCATTACTAAAGAAGCCCCGAATTATCATATGAATTGATTCCAGCAGGGTGGGCTCGCCATCAGGCAACCCACCGATGCCTCTGGCGGATTGCCCATTGGGCAAATCCACCCCTACCCAATCGACAATTTTGCAGGCCCCATGTGACTCTATCCACCAATATCCATTCTGACAAAATCCTGATCCTCGACTTCGGCTCACAATACACCCAGCTCATCGCCCGGCGTATTCGCGAAATCGGTGTCTATTGCGAAATTTATAGCTGCGATTGCAGCGCCGACGAAGTCAAAAACTTTAACCCTAAAGGCATTATCCTGTCGGGAGGCCCGGAAACCGTCACTAGCAGTGACACCCCGCGTGCACCACAAATTGTGTTTGAACTCGGTATCCCGGTCTTGGGCATTTGCTACGGCATGCAAACGATGGCCGAACAACTGGGTGGCAAGGTGGAATCATCGGATCATCGTGAATTCGGCTACGCAAAAATTCGCGCCCGCGGCCATTCCAAATTATTACTTAACATTGAAGATCATGCATCGACGGATGGCTTTGGCCTACTGGATGTGTGGATGAGTCATGGCGACCGCGTGGTCGCATTGCCAACCGGTTTTAAACTCATTGCCAGTTCCGAGGGCGCACCGATTGCCGGTATCGCCAACGAGGACAAAAACTTCTACGCCTTGCAATTTCACCCGGAAGTCACCCACACCACACAAGGTGGCCGCATCCTGAGTCGTTTTGTGCTGGAAATCTGTAACTGCCAAGCCCTGTGGAATGCCAGCAATATCATTGAAGACAGCATCCAGGCTGTAAGGGAAAAGGTCGGTAGCGACCAAGTCATTTTAGGATTGTCGGGCGGGGTTGATTCATCAGTCGTCGCAGCCTTGTTACACAAAGCTATCGGGGCTCAATTGACTTGCGTATTTGTCGACACCGGCCTGCTGCGGTTGCACGAAGGCGATCAGGTCATGACCATGTTCGCTCTGCACATGGGCATCAAAGTGATTAGAGTAAACGCTGAACAGCGTTATCTGGATGCTTTGGCCGGCGTCAGCGACCCGGAGGCCAAACGCAAAATCATCGGCGGCCTGTTCATCGAAATCTTCGACGAAGAAGCGGGCAAGCTGACCGATGCCAAATGGTTGGCACAAGGCACCATATACCCTGATGTGATCGAATCTGCAGGCGCCAAAAGCGGCAAAGCTCACCTGATCAAATCGCATCACAACGTTGGCGGCCTCCCAGAAAACATGACGCTGAAACTGGTCGAACCATTGCGTGAATTGTTCAAGGATGAAGTGCGCAAGTTAGGCCTGGAACTGGGCCTGCCAGCCGACATGATTCATCGCCACCCATTCCCCGGCCCTGGCTTAGGGGTGCGCATCCTTGGCGAGGTTAAAAAACAGTACGCTGACCTGCTGCGTCAAGCTGATGCTATTTTCATTGAAGAACTCTATCGCCACGATTTATACGACAAGGTCAGCCAAGCCTTTGCGGTCTTCCTGCCGGTCAAATCAGTCGGCGTCATGGGTGATGGTCGCAAATACGACTATGTTGTCGCCATCCGCGCCGTGGAAACCATAGACTTCATGACCGCGCGTTGGGCACATCTACCCTATGATTTCCTCGATTTAATCTCGCGGCGGATCATTAATGAAGTGGCGGGTATTTCACGTGTGACTTACGATATTTCGGGTAAGCCACCGGCTACGATTGAGTGGGAGTAAATGACTGTTTTCGCTTAGGGTGACTATCCGATACCCCATTGCTCGGAGGCTAAATTGCCGTTTGTCCCACATACGCAGTAAAGCCGGGTTACCGGTGTCGACAAAGTCGATGATTCGAACATCGGTTTTGCTGGCGTGTTC
>CAZJYS010000044.1:0-14449 GCA_964550075.1 uncultured Methylomonas sp. | reverse complement strand
TTGATGATGATGAAAATGACGTCATCAATTTCATCAGTGGTTTGGGGCGAAAAAAAGCTGATGTTGATACCGTCTCGTTTATCGTTTATGACACTAAAACCGGCAATCTTTATTACGACGCAAAAGACAATTTAAAGTCCGAACTCATCACCAAAGTCGGTTTTTTTGATCCGACCTCAAAATCATTTACCCCAGCCGCATTAACTGCTGCTGATTTTGATCTGATTTAAAGTCAGTTTTTCATTCGAGCCCTGCTTGTCTATGATGTAGTTTTTCAAAAATATTCGAAGATACTTCATAGACACATGCCCAGGTTCATTCACCACGAACACATTGAACTACTTTCTGCTGCTGCCCAGGCAACTTAATAAAACATCCGCCAGCATTCAAAGCCAATTTGTCCACCCTACCCGCTTTCAAATCAAGCAATTAGGCTATGAAGTTTGCCGCAATCTTTAGCACTTGATATGTCGCTTCTTCGCGGTTTTCGGTTTTTAGACTTTGGATAATTTCCCGTGATTCAAATTAATTTTGACGACTCACAGAGACGCGACGCGAAAATAAAAGACATTTTTTCGCCGAAATAGACAGGGGGGGCACATAAAAAAGCCTCTTGTACAACAGTTCAGTGTCACAACTGCTGTACAAGAGGCTTATTTTTTCACTCTTATTGCAATCAAGAGCTTAAAGTTTATGGCGGAGAGAGAGGGATTCGAACCCTCGATGCGCTTTTGGCACATACTCCCTTAGCAGGGGAGCGCCTTCGGCCTCTCGGCCATCTCTCCTAAACTTTCAAATCTCCGAGGATTTAGACTCGGATTGTTCCTTTTTAATTCTTTCGTAAATTTCTTCCCTATGAACAGAAACATCCTTCGGAGCATTAACGCCGATCCGAACTTGATTCCCTTTTACGCCGAGAACAGTGACAGTGACTTCATCACCAATCATCAAGGTCTCCCCCACCCTACGAGTCAAGATAAGCATACCATCTCCCTTAATGTCCAAAGCACTTTGTTTTCAAAACAAACTGAGCTGCGCATTATATATTTTTTTCATAAAAAGGGAAGTTTATTTCAATCAAAACTTGTCCCTATCCAAACAACATTTTACATACATAAAGCCATGTCGGAAAGACGCAAACCAAGACAATGCCAGCCTCCGACCCCCCACTATTTCAATTCGCTGCATGTTGAAATAGCAATTTAGCTTGCTGGGTTCGTACCGCATGATCAATCATCGGTGGAGGATAATTACCAGCCAGAGGCTTTTGGAACCAATTATGAATAATGGCAGGCGAATACTTTTGCAACTCTGGAAGCCAACGTTTGATATATACACATTCAGCATCAAACTTTTTTTGCTGCAGCCAAGGATTGAAAATGCGGAAATAAGGTTGCGCATCACAGCCGGTGGATGCTGCCCATTGCCAATTCCCGTTATTCAAGCAAGGATCGTAGTCTAATAAATGCTGGGCAAAATAGCGTTCACCCCAACGCCAATTGATAAGCAAATCCTTAACCAAAAATGACGCTACGATCATCCGTACCCGATTATGCATACAACCCGTCTGATTGAGCTGTCTCATCCCGGCATCAACAATCGGAAAGCCAGTTCGTCCCTCCGCCCAGGCCTGAAATTCATCCTTATCATTTCGCCATTGGATGTTGTCATAACGCTGATGGAAAGCGTGACCAAATACCTGCGGAAAATGAAAACCTATGTGAGTAAAAAAATCTCGCCAATAAAATTGCCGCAACAAAGCATGCTCACTGCCCAAGGCTTCAAACACTGCATAATATGCCTCCCGAACTGAACAGCAGCCAAACTTCAGATACACAGACAAATCACTGGTACCGGCAATAGCTGGGAAGTCGCGATGTTGACTATATTGCTGACAATCCGAAAGCCTGCGCAGCATTGCCTGCGCAGGCAGACGACCACCAGACAACGAATTGTTATGCACCTGCCTGAATTGCTCGATTAAGCTAGCGCTGTCCGAATGAGAATTTATCATCAACTGCCCATCCGCCAGCGCTTGCGGGAGTGCAACAGGCGCTAACTTGGCGCGATTATAAAAAGCCGTGAAGACTTGATAAGGATTGCCATCGGCTTTAAGCATTGCTTCAGGCTCGTTTAACAAGACATCCGCAAAATCATGAAAAGCCAACCCGATACTTTGACAAAATTCGTACAAACCGGCATCGCGCTGGCGACTAAATGGTGTGTAATCGCGATTGACAAACACTGCCTCAATGCGATTTTGTTGCTGCAACTGTTGAATAACAGTTTCAGGAGGTGCATAAAACAAATGCAGTTGGCCACCCGCAACCTGTAGTTGCCGCTGCAAATCAATTAACGCTTCCAACATGAACTGCACGGCAGGCTGACTTTGATAAGGATGTTTTTCGATTTGTCTTGGGTCAAAAACAAAACAGGCCATCACTTGCTCGGATTGCTGCAAAGCTGCATTCAACCCGGTGTTATCAACTATTCTCAGATCACGGCGAAATATAAATAAAGACTTAGCATAAGGCTTGTTCATAGTGGCGTGGCATGCTTAGATACAATCGCCCCACTGAATTATCATTTGCTGGCAATTAAACAGGATATTGGGATAGGAATGGTAGATCACCCAACGCAAAGCAAAATCAGCAAAAGCGGCAACCGTCATAAAACGGGCCAACGTTGACCACCATTTGCTTGGACAATTCTTGGAACAACGCCAGACCGCGCCTGTCCAATAAACCAAGGGCATCGCCAATATAATATGCATGGTAGACCAACTGGCAACTGTATATGTCCCTTGCTGGACACGGTAATCGACATAAAACAGCATAGCGTTGAACAGAATAAAAAATGGCCAAAACGCGTCTCTAAGCCTTAAATAACCCAACCAACTCCACTGTAAATAAAAATACACCGTAGCAGGTTGTCTTGGTTCCGCTTCAACATAGACAGGTGTCATCACATAAGTTAATACCAACAGACCCACGCCCACTAGTGCAACTTCATAGATATTGATAAAGGAGGTAAAAGCAAATAACAAAGACAAACTATCAATCAGCATGCACTCTCACCCTGCCAATAAAAGATTTCGTAAAGCCGGATCCAGTTGAGAAAACTTGAAATGAAATCCTTTTTCAAGCAAACGCTGCGGCAATACTCGTTGACTGCCCAACACCAAGTCCGCCATCTCGCCTAACAACAGCCTTAACATAAATTCCGGCAGCGGTAACAACATCGGTCGGTTCAAGACCTCAGCCAAACTTGCACTGAATGATTGATTAGTCACGGGTGAAGGCGCAGTAGCATTATAAGCACCCTGCATGCCTTGATCTTCCAGCATAAGCTTGACGATCCCCAACCAATCCTGCATATGTATCCATGACATCCACTGCTGGCCATTGCCTAGTTTTCCGCCTAATCCGAATCGAAACGGTAATAGCATCCGCTGTAATAGACCGCCACCCCGCCCCAATACCAAACCCGTACGAACAATGCCAACCCGGACACCACAAGTCTGCACCATCAGGGCGGCCGACTCCCAATCCGCGCATAATTGTTGAGAAAAATCACTGACAGCCAGACTGGTTTCATCCAGAACTTCATCGCCATGATCACCGTAAACACCTATCGCCGAACCACTGATAAATACTTCGGGCTTTTGTGCGGACTGAAAAATCCAGTCGGCCAATTGTTTGGTCAGATTGATCCGACTTTCACGAAGAACCGCTTTCCGAGCATCGCTCCAACGCTGATCAAAAATCCCGGCTCCGGCCAAATTGATAATCGCCTTAAAACAACCAGCGTCAGGCAATTGGTCGATGTGGGTGATGGCCTGAACTTTATCACCAAAAGTTCGCGCCACAGTGTCCGCTTGACGAGAAAAAACCACTACTGACTGTTGACTACTTAACAAATCAAAAGCCAGTGCACTGCCCAAAAAACCCGTCCCACCAGTAATTAAAATCGGTTTGTTTGACATAATGCCACCCATTCAGAATAAATAGTACAACCTGCATCAGGAACGATCGAGTTCTTCCTGAGACAAACCACGCCCTTTGGGCAACATCAATCTATTGAGTTGACGATTCTTAAACCAGACTACCACTCTAAATCCCAATAGAAACGCAATAATGGTCAAATAGAACAAGGGTTGAAACAAATTCCCTTTTAGTTGCCAAAAATAATGAACTATGGCCGCCGCAGCAGCATAGTAAATAAAGCGATGCAGTTTTTTCCAGTTTTTACCCAACCGTTTCTTGGCATAGGTTCGAGTAGTCATTGCCAGCAACAAAATTATGATGTAGGCCAACAAGCCAAACCAGATATAAGCACTTTCGATAATATCAACTACAACCACCCGCCACATTCCAGCATGGTCCATAAACAAATACGCCAACACATGTAAAGTGGCATAAAAAAAGGCATAAAGACCCAACATTTGCCGATAGTCAGCCATTCCACGCCACTTTGTCAGGTTTTGCAGCGGTGTAATGGCTAGCGTCAAGCATAAGAACCGTAAAGACCAGTCACCCAAACGAATATGCACGGCTTCAACCGGATTTGCGCCTAAATGATCGAACAGAATATCGAATAACAGCCAAAGCAATGGCAACAAGCTGACAAAAGAAAGCACCATCCAGAGATTTTGAATTCGAAACCACATTAGAAAAAATGCCGTAAGTTCATGCCACCATACAAAGAAGCCACTTGATCACCATAACCATTAAATAACTCTGTCTGGCGCCGAGGCGTAAAAAAATCACTGCCTAATTGACGCTCGCTAAATTGACTCCAGCGAGGATGAGGTACTGATGGATTCACGTTGGCATAGAAACCATATTCCGCTGGGGCAAATTGATTCCAACTTGTCAGCGGCGCACGATTTATGAACTCAATTTTATTGATAGCCTTGATACTCTTGAAACCATATTTCCAGGGCACTACTAATCTTAACGGCGCACCATTTTGATTGGGCAAAATATCGCCGTACATCCCTACCGCCAATATAGTCAATGGATGCATGGCTTCATCCATACGCAAGGCTTCGACATAGGGCCAATCAAGCATGGCGTTGATCCTCTGTTTGGGCATCACTTCAGGCTCAAACAAGGTGGTAAATTTCACAAACTTGGCAGAAGACAAGGGATTTACCGATTTAATTAAATCTGCTAAGCGAAACCCAACCCAAGGCACCACCATAGACCAAGCCTCGACACAACGAAATCGATACACATATTCTTGTAAATCCTGCTGATTCAGAATATCTTCCAGAAATAGCTTACCAGGCTTTTCTATTTCGCCAGAAATCTCCACTGTCCATTGATTCGTACTCAGGTTTTGGGCCAATTCGGTGGAATCTTCCTTATTAAATGAAAATTCGTAATAATTGGTATATTGCTTGGGTAATGTGGAGGGCGTTACTGGATCGATATGGTTAAGCGATTGATTTGATTTCAAATTGGGCCAGCGTGTTTGTTTGGCATTCGCAGAAACCTCTCCAAATGCTGAGGGCAAAATCAAACTAGCGGCCATGGCCTTAATTAATTGACGTCGCTGTTTGAAAACAGCGTGATCAGTAATTTCGCTTGCAGGTATTTCTTTTTTAGTTTTTATCAGCATTCGCAATCTCCTGCAAAACAATCCATATCAACATAGACTTGGATCTATTTTTTCCCTTTTGGAATAATACTTAATAACTGCCTGATCTTACGCTCGGTAATAAACGCCAAGGAAAATAACTGAACAAAGTTCTCTGCTTCGATCAAATCAAGACCTATATGCTCAGGCACCAATTCCTTACGTGTTCCAAAAATATTATCCCAAAGTGAAAGCACTATGCCGTAATTACTGTCGTGCTCGTGACGTAAGGTTGAATGGTGCGTGCGATGCAAACTCGGAGTAATAATGAATCTGGATAATAATTTTTCGTTTTTAACAGCGATATTGGCATGGTGAAAAAATATAAAAAACAATTCAATAATTTCAATAGACAACACCAAATAGGCGTCCACACCAATCACTACCACAAAAACACATTTGTAAATTATTTCCAACAATAAATCAAAAACATGAAATCGAAAACCTGTTGAAACATTAAAACTTTTATCGCTATGATGAACTTTATGAAATCTCCATAACCATTCATATTTATGACTGGCCACATGCCAGATATAAATAGCCAGATCAAAAAATGCAAAAGCCAATAGCCATTTCAACGGGCCGTTTTCCAGCCCGCCAAGCAAACCAAATGAAGAAAACTGCTGAGCTACCAAAAATAATGATGAGGCTCTTAAAACGGTTAAAATGACATTGTTAACCAAAAAAGCAGTCGTATTAGTTACTATAGACTCTTTATATACTTTGGCTGCAAATGCACGATAGGGTTTTATTTTCTCGATCACCAGCAATAATGCAAAGGCCAATATAGCCAAGCCGAAAAGCATTTCATTAAAAGCCATATCGCTATTTAGCGTGCTTTCTGCTGCATTCATGATCTCACCTCGACAAAAACAATTATTTTTGAATAGCGTTCAATAAACCGGTTAGGGTATTGATTTCCTGATTGGCATTGACTTGCTGGGTAATATCATATTGAACACCCAAGTAGTAAATGACTCGCTGTTTCTTGTCGAACAATGGAATAATTTTTAGATGATTATGAAATAAGGTGCCATCTTTTTTATAATTTCGTAATGTCACTTCCACAGACTCGTGCTTTCTCATAGCCGCTGCAATTTGATAACGAGCATCTTGCTCCCTATCCTCTCCCTGCAAAAATCGACAATTATGTCCAATAATTTCTTCTTGCGTATATCCCGTCAACCGTTCAAAAGCTTTATTTGCATAAATAATCGGGGCGTCCTGAATATCAGGATCGGCTAGGGTAACCCCATTCACACACTCATCCAAAATTGCGGATAGTACTTGTGGAATAAGACCGGATTCTTTGTCAACTGTAAAAAGCATTTTTTAAGCCCTCTGCCAATATAATTATTATTTAGTTGCCTTCAACGACAAGCAATTCTTTTATGTTTTCAACCGTAGTTTCAGCTCCATCCTCAATCGCATAACGTATCAATTTCTCAAAAGGCCGCATAAAAACTTCCAATTCCAGAAGTTCAAACCGAAATGTCAGTCGAGTCATTTTTTTTGGTTCTGCATCATCTAATAAATAACTGTGTTTATAAGGCTCATTTAACCCTTGAAAAATCAGCTTGGTACAACGCTCAAAATCAATAATGGTAAAAACAGACTCTATTTCAGAATCGTTATCTTTGCGGACTTGGCGGGCTTTAGCTCCAACAACCACCTCCTTCCCATCTAATGGTTCGAACTCAACAACTTCAGTAGCCCATTTAGGGTAGTTTTCAAAAAATCGCTCGCCTATAAAACCAAATACTTCAGATAAAGGCTTGTCAATGTCGACACTCGCTTCACCTACTATGGGCTTTGAATCGTTAAACGGAAACTTTAATTGCATGCCATCCCCCAATATTAAACTACATGTTCACCAGCTCAATTGAACCAGCTTTTAAGATATTTTTGACGATTTTCTTCTTTATACGTTCCCAAAGATTTCAATAAAAATAATTAGCAACCCTATCAAAAAAATACGCAGCTTTACCGGAAAATTTCTATGCAAAAAATCAGATCAAAATAAAACAATTAATTTTATATATAAAATTAATTAGTACTTTTACGCCAAAAACACATAGCACCATATAATAAATGCGATAAACCAGCATATAAAAAAACTTGATGGTAACTTTCATCAACCTCGATTTGATTGATCACCGCGTAAAACTTCAAGACAATGATCAATACTAACAAAAATGCACCCAATATAAATACACCGGCATAGTTATTACTCATTTGATAAAACCCATAAACGGCTAATTGCATCATACAAATATAAAGCAATACCACGCGGAGATTATTAGCTAACGGACCATACAAATCAGCATCGTTTTCAAAAAACAATTCACTTCCGGTGATCGATAAAATACTAACGATCAGCACAAAAATAACTGAAGCATTAAAGTTGATTTGCAATAAAAGCTGTAAAAAATTTAAGGACTTATTGGAAATAGACCGGGTATTCATCAAGTATACCTCTTATTAATAAAAAAATACCCTCCCGGAGTACTGCATTGGGAGGGCACATAGAGGAGGACGGTTATGACGTCATAACAGGTTCAGAGATTGGCTGAGATTGATCGTCATTTAGTTCGATTTCCGTCACGACAACCTCGGGCTCAGGTTCTGGTTCCGGTGGCGCAAGGGTTTTACCCTGCATCAATTCATCAATTTGAAATTTATCAATGGTTTCCCAATCTAGCAACGCATGCGCCATGTTGTGCAAGATTTCGATGTGTTCTTTCAAAATGGCTTCAGCCCGGTTGTAATTGCTGTCAATCACTGCACGAATTTCTTCATCAATGGTTTCAGCCATTTTTTCGGACATAGGCTTGGCTTGTTTGCCCATATAGCCACCTTCGTTATCACCGTAATCCATCGGCCCCAAACGATCGGACAAACCCCATTTGGTGACCATGTTCCGAGCCAATTGAGTGGCGCGCATGATGTCATTGGATGCCCCTGTGGTGACTTTGTTTTTGCCATAAATCAAAGCTTCAGCAACTCGCCCTCCAAATAGACTGGCTATTTGACTTTCCAACTTGTCCTTACTCGCACTATAAGCATCTCGCTCTGGTAAGAACATGGTGATCCCCAAAGCTCCGCCACGCGGCATAATACTGACTTTATAGACAGGGTCATGTTCGGGCACCATACGGCCTACAATGGCATGCCCGGCTTCGTGATAAGCAGTCATTAACAAATCATCCCGACTCATTACCATGGTGCGTTTTTCCGCGCCCATGATCATTTTGTCCCGAGCTTTATCCAGATCGCTCATGCTGACTTGACGCTTGTTGTTACGGGCAGCGAATAAAGCACCTTCGTTAATCAAGTTCGCCAACTCGGCTCCGGAAAACCCGGGAGTACCCCGCGCCAGATCGGTAATATTGACATCCTCAGCCAAGGGTACCCGATCGCCATGCACTTTGAGAATTTGCTCGCGACCTTTGATATCTGGCAACCCGACTTGCACCTGTCTGTCAAACCGACCTGGACGTAATAAAGCTTTATCCAGCACATCGGATCGGTTGGTGGCGGCAATCACGATAATGCCTTCATTACCGCTAAAGCCATCCATTTCAACCAATAATTGGTTGAGGGTTTGCTCGCGTTCATCGTTGCCCATGTTGCCGGAACCACGCTGCCGCCCTACTGCATCGATCTCGTCGATAAATATGATGCAGGGAGCCCGTTTTTTGGCTTGTTCAAACATGTCACGAACCCTGGAGGCACCCACACCTACAAACATTTCCACGAAATCCGAACCGGAGATGGAGAAAAATGGCACACCAGCTTCTCCTGCAATGGCGCGGGCCAACAAGGTTTTACCTGTTCCAGGCGGTCCTTCCATCAACACGCCTCGTGGTATTTTGCCGCCCAAAGCTTCGTATTTGCCTGGGTCTTTGAGGAAATCCACCATTTCCACCACGTCTTGTTTGGCTTCTTCCACACCGGCTACGTCTTTGAAACGAACCTTGACCTGATCCTCTTCCATCAATTTGGCCCGGCTTTTACCAAAGCCCATGGAGCCATCTCGACCATTCATGTTCATCTGCTGCTTGCGCATGAAATACACCAGCACAGCAATCAGCAACAAAGTGGGAGCCCATGAGATGAAAATCTGCATGAATGTGGATGGCTGCTGTGGTTTTTCAACCTTGATTTTGACGCCATACTCTAACAATTCGTCTATCATGCGAGAATCGTTAGGATTGTAGGTCGAGAACAAAGTTCCGTTACTCCGCTTGCCATCGACATAATTACCTTCGATAACCACCTCACTGACGATGTTGTTTCTAACGTCTTCAATGAAATCCGAATACGAAATTTCGTAATGTGGATCGTATTGAGGGCTGGTACGATTCAGTATTGACGATACGGCAATACCTATCGCCACCACTATAAGAAGTACATACAAAAATTTTTTCATGATTAAATTCTCCTAACTCATTTTTCGCTGGAGAAATACTTGAAAAAATCCGAATCCGGTTTCAACACCAAAGTATCCTGAGTTTTTTCAAATGATGATTGGTATGCCTGTAAACTGCGATGAAACGCATAGAACTCAGGATTTTTACCAAAGCTTTTGGCATAGATATCAGCCGACTCGGCATCACCTCTACCGCGTACATTTTCTGCTTCCCGCTGGGCATTAGCCAAAATCACCTGTTTCTGTTTATCGGCTTCAGCGCTAATCAACTCGGCACTTTCAGCACCTTGCGATCTAAACTCCCGGGCTACACGTTCACGTTCAGCTCGCATACGTTGAAAAACCGAACTACTGACTTCCTGAGGCAAATCTATGCGTTTGATTCGTATATCAATCAGTTCAATACCAAACTTATTCGCAGCCGGAGACAGCTTTTGCAGCAAAGTGTCGCGCAATTCTGTTCTGTCTTCCGAAATCAATTGTTTGATGGTGCGAACACCAAATTCACTACGCATGGCATCTTTCATGATTTGATCTAGGCGGAGGTTGGCTTGAAACTCATCCCCTCCCACCGTGGTATAAAAAAGACCCACATCACCGATTCGCCACTTGACGAACGAGTCAACAATAACGTTCTTCTTTTCGGAGGTAAGAAAACGCTCGGATTTAGCATCCAAGGTCAGCACGCGCGCATCAAACGTACTGACATTATTGATGATGGGGGTCTTAAAATGGAGTCCGGGACTTAAATCGGATCTAACGATTTCCCCTAGACGAAACAGAATGGCTTTCTCATGTTCGTTGACATGGAAAACTGACATGGAGGTCAACACCAAGGCGGTCAAGCCAACCGGAAAAGCAATTTTGGCTGTGGTATTCATTATTTGCTCCTGCTTGGGCGTAATTCTGGGTTAGCAACTCTGACATTGTTGGCTTTTGTAGCAGCATGCGGCTCAACCGTTTGCTCGGGCTGCTCACGAGTCATGCCGGGTTGGGCTTGAGGCGCTGCTGTCTGTTGCATAGGCATGTAAATGGCAGGCGGCTGATCCGTATCCATAACGATTTTATTAGTGGATGCGTAGAGTTTTTCTTTAGCCTCCAGATATAAACGCTTGCGTGTGATGGCAGGATTTTTTTCGTATTCAACCAATAACTGATCGAAACGTTCGGTTTCACCTCGAGCTTTTGCCACTTTTTCAGCCGCATAAGCTTCAGCTTCTTGTAATATCCGTGAAGCTGCACCTCTGGATTTAGGAATGATCTCGTTGCTGTAAGCCTCAGCTTCGTTAATCAACCGTTGTTTATCTTCTCTGGCCCGGATGGCGTCTTCAAATGCGCCTTGCACTTCTTCAGGCGGCTGCGCATCTTGCAGGTTAACGCTGGCAACGACGATACCAGCATGATATTCGTCCATGACTTGTTGAATTTCCTGTTTAATTTCCGCCACGATTTGGCTACGTCCTTCGGTTAACACAAAATCCATATTGTTTCGACCAATCACGCCACGCAGCACACTTTCAGTGAGTTGTTTCAGCGTAGCCTCACTGTTTTTGACATTAAATAAATAATCTCGAGCACTATTGATCTGGTATTGCACCGCCAAACGTACCGCAATGATATTTTCATCACTGGTCAACATTAGGGATTCTTGAGGAGCCACAGAGGATTTGCTGACGCGAGCAGCATCGTTGTATCCCACTTCTATAAAGCGTTGCTGTTCAACATTCACCACACTGACGGCTTCGATGGGCATTGGTATGTGCCAGTGTGGTCCTGGCATTGTTGATTCGGTATAAGCTCCGAAGCGAGTGACTACACCCCGATTACCTTGATCGATGATATAGATACCGCTGGCCAGCCAAACCAGTACTAATGAACCACCCAGGTAACCGGCTACCCTGGAAAGGGAAAATTGATTTTTATGTTCCTGGTAAAAATCGACCGTCTTTTCCGAAATGGCTTTCCATTGTTTATCAATCTCCATTTTCCAAACCGGTGGCGGCGTTTGTTTATCGGCGTTATGGTTTTCTGATGACATAATCACTCCTCTTTCTATTGGTGTTAAGCCTGACCTGGGCTTTCGTTGTTATTTTTTCAGTCAAAACCGCAGTTTTGCGGCGGTTAAAAAGAAACCAACCAAAACACAGAGTATTTAAGTATCGTTTGGTTCCAAGAACAGTATGAGGTCAAATCCAAATTGTTGTTTTAATTTCCCCAATGCTTCATTTTGTATCTGTCTAACTCGCTCACGGGTGACTTGTAACTGATCTGCCACCGCTTGCAAAGTCATTTCAGTATGATTTTTCAGACCAAAACGCATGGATAAAATAGTGGCCTGTTTTTCCGGTAGGGTTGCCATGGCTCTATCCATATAGGTAACCAAATCCGAATCAATCACATCGTCCAACGGCTGAGAAAACTGTTGTTGCTGCATCCTTTCCATGACAGACATACCATCATCATCCTCTTCCGAAACCATATCCATCACATAAGTGGATTGATAATAACTGCTGATGACTTTGATATCCTGCTCAGACAAATCACAACAGGCTTTCAGCTCAGCCAAACTAGGCCAGCGCTCATGTTGCAAATAACACTGCCGCATTTTTTCAAACACCGGCGAGGATTTTTCAGCCAAGGCTACCGGTAAAGGCACAACCTTATCCTGTTTGACAATAAGCCGGGATATCGCCTGTTTAATCCAGAAAATCGCATAGGTGGAGAAACAATTGCCACGATCAGGATCAAAACGATCCACGGCTTTGATTAAACCAACCAGGCCTTCCTGCATCAAATCGTCAAAACTTAAGGAACGCACTTTATATTTACGCGCCACAAATGCCACCAAACCGGTATTGCAGGCTATCATTTCCTGCCGCAACTCCTTCAACTCCGCTCTGGAACGACTAATCTGCTTTAGATAAAATTTTTCCAAATCACTATTACCCAATAATTCTTGCTTCAGGCTATTGCTGACCTCCAGCAAATAAACCGGTAAAAAATGCAAGTTTTGTAATAGCTGATAAGCGGTTTCCGAAAGTTTATCGATTTTAGTCCCATTAATCGACTCAGGTTGTACAAAATTTACTTCTTGTACAACTTCATCACTTCCGGATGACATAATGTCTGTGAAATCAGGCCAAGCACATTCTGCGATAAATCGCTGCAACCCGGCCTTGTAAGCTTCGTTATTTTTGATCAGGATAATTTCCGAAAAGTCGGTACCCTTGTACATGTCATCCAAAAGCTGCTGAGCAATCAGCTGGGCGACTTGCCGATGGGATAACAAAAGAGTAACAAGATTTTGCCTGGCCTCTTCTACCCGTAAAGCCAACAAAACAGGCTCTGAGTCCAAGGTTGTCAAACTAGTTTGGGTAACAACTTCTGGAAGTGCTGACATGGGATTTCACCAGATTGAATATTAAGTTGGATTAAACGATACAATGCCGTATAATTTTTGTCAAACATTTATTTGTACAAAACATAAACAATGTACTCAATCAAAGCCATAACATCTTTAACAGGACTGACCGCAGAGACTTTGCGGGCATGGGAACGTCGATACGACTGTATTAGCCCCGTGCGTAATGACACGGGTCGACGTTCTTATTCCCAAGATGACCTGGAAAAGCTCAAACTATTGGTGAATTTGACCCGAAACGGTCACGCCATCAGCAAAATTGCCAACCTGGATTGCGAACAACTGCGCCAATTCCAGAATCAAACTCAACAAGGCAATGACAATCAGCAAGCTGCATTGTTCAACCAGTTGACTGAAGCGTTATTTGAATATCGCATCGAGCGCTGCGAACAATTATTGAAAAAAGCCTTATTGGCCCACGAACCGCTGGAATATGCCCGTGACATTTTGCTGCCCGCTTTGCAGCAAATGGGTCAGCTTTGGCATGATGAGCAAATTAATATTGCCCAGGAACACATGTTTTCCAGTTGCGTTAAACGGATTATCTTGAGCATGGTGAATAATCTGCATCAACCCTCAATACACAACCCTTCCATGCTGTTTGCTACCCCAAGCGGAGAACCCCACGAATTTGGTATTTTGCTCGGTAGCCTGGTAGCCGCTGCACAGCAATACACTTGTTATTATGTCGGCCCGGATTTACCTGGCTTTGACATTATCGAAGCCTGCAAAAATCTGAAGCCTAGTGTGATTGTGATTGGCATCGTGAAGTCGCCACCCGAATCGCAAACACTGGATCAATTGCAAGAAATTTTGAAATTTGCCGAGGACGATCAGGCGCGAATTTGGCTGGCTGGCACTGGAGCGCAAATCTGGTTTAGACAACAAACCTCTCTACCCGCAACCTGCTCATTTATTCGCGATCTGGATCATTTTGACGCCAAGGCCCAACA
>CAZJYS010000043.1:2324-14837 GCA_964550075.1 uncultured Methylomonas sp. | reverse complement strand
TCAGTGACTAAGTCACCAAGTGGTCGGGATATTTTTTAATCAGAAAAATTGTAACTATTCAGCGATGAATCCTGATAAAGGATGCGTTTATTTTGTAGGGTGGATAAGTGTTAGCGCATCCACCAATTGCCGGATGCGCTAACACTTATCCGGCCTACGCAGGTTCTTTTAAATGAATAGTTACGAATAATTTAGTTTTATCAGGAGATGGATATGAACAACAGTGATCATGATGGCAGCAAGCAAGTCAAAAACATAGCTGCCGTGATTTACTTATTAGTCATGATGTTTGTCGTAGGTGGGTCATATTGGCATCAGCAAAACGGTGATGAGCCGGATAGTCTGTCTCAGGACATTCAAAGATAACTTGATTTTTTGTTTGCTCAGTATCTGATTCAAAGTGTGTATGGGCTTTAGGGCTTTGTTTGAAAAAGGTCTAAGTCTTAGCACTTATAAGTGTTGATGGCTGTTGATGGTAGCATTTCATTTGTACCCTTTCCGAATTTGCTTTAAAGGCAATTCGTAAAAATCTGAATGCTTAAGTGTCGCAAAGAAGAGATGAACAAAGCAGGAGTACAAATCATAATTTGTACTCCTGCTGCTCGAGGTGAGGGTATTGCTTATTCTGCGTTTTTGCCGCGTCTGGATGTTGAGCCGACACGTTTTTTGCTTTTGTCTTTTTTCACCAGATTCGGGTCGAATTTGGAAATATCCAGGGATTTTCCCGCCACCCGGACTTTTTTCAGGGCCTGGAACAAATCTTTCGGCATGCCGGCGGGTAATTCGACGGTGCTGTAATGCTCTTCGATTTTAATACGGGCAATGTGATCGCCGTCGATACCTGTTTCGTTGGCGATGGCGCCGACGATGTTGCCGGGTTTGACACCATCTTTGTGCCCGACTTCGATACGGAATACTTCCATTTCGACTGCACCCACACGACCTCTTTCGCGCTTGGGTCCGCGATCCTTGTCCTGAGATCTGGATGATTTATGCTCTTCGGCGTCTTTACGCGGTTTTTTAGCCGCGTCTTTTAACAACAAGGGCGTTTCGCCTTGTAGCAATTTGGCCAGCGCTGCGGCAATGTCAACTGCCGGGACGTCGTGTTCAACCTGGTATTGATTGATCAGTTGGTTGTAAAAACTTAATTCCTCGGCAGCCAGTGTGTCGGTAATGCGTTGTTTGAAACGATTGACACGGGCGTTGTTGATGAATTCCGTTGAAGGTAATTGCATTTCTTCAACTTTTTGTTTTGTGGCTTGCTCGATGTTGGCCAATAAACGTTTTTCGCGTGGCGATACGAACAGAATCGCGTCACCGGTGCGACCTGCACGGCCGGTCCGGCCAATACGGTGCACATAAGATTCGGTATCGTAAGGAATGTCGTAATTCACCACATGGGTGATGCGATCGACATCCAGACCGCGAGCAGCGACATCGGTCGCGATCAAAATGTCCAGTTTGCCGGTTTTCAAGTGCTCGATGGCTCGCTCACGCAAGGCTTGCGACATGTCGCCATTAATCGCTGAAGCAGAGAAGCCGCGGGCTTCCAGTTTTTCTGCGACTTCGATGGTGGCGGTTTTGGTTCTAACAAAAATAATCATGCCATCGAAGTTTTCTGCTTCCAGAATCCGGGTCAAAGCGTCCATTTTGTGCAGACCGCTGACAAACCAGTAGCGCTGACGGATGTTGGCGGCCGTGGTGGTTTTAACCTTGATGGTGACTTGTTCGGGGTTGTTCAGGTATTTTTGCGCGATTTTGCGGATTTCTGTCGGCATGGTGGCCGAGAACAACGCGGTTTGTCGGGTTGCCGGTGTTTGCTCCAGAATCCATTCCACGTCGTCAATGAAACCCATGCGCAGCATTTCGTCGGCCTCGTCCAGCACCAGGGTTTTAAGCTGATCCAGTTTCAAAGTGCCGCGACGCATGTGATCCATGACCCGGCCCGGTGTGCCTACCACGACATGGGCGCCACGATTGAGTTGGCGTAACTGAACGGTATAGTCCTGGCCGCCATAGATCGGCAGCACATGAAAGCCTTTGATGTGGGCGGCGTAGCTTTGGAAGGCTTCCGCAACCTGGATGGCCAGTTCGCGAGTTGGTGCCAATACCAGCGCTTGCGGTTCTTTTTGTTTAATGTCGATGCGGGTCAATATGGGCATCGCAAACGCAGCGGTTTTACCGGTGCCGGTTTGTGCCTGGCCCAGAACATCGCGTCCGGCCATGATGAAAGGAATGATTTGAGCCTGAATCGGGGAGGGTGTTTCGTAACCAATCGATTTTACGGCTTTTAAAACCGATTCTGATAAGTCTAAAGCTTCAAAGGAAGGGGTGAGGGCAGGGGTGTCGGACATTAAAAATACCTGTAGAGAATAAAAAGTGTTGTTTGCAGATCACAAACAATACCGGCATTGTACCGCAAATATCCGGCACAATGCTTAACTTATTGATATTTGAGTAAAAGAATCTTATGAACTGATTTTTGAATTTGCGTAATGCAGGCAAATAAACAGAAAAAACTGCGCGCCGAAGATGAGATTGGCCATCAATAAATGCACCGGTTGCGCCAGGGCTGGAAAACCCAGGCGGTCGAGACTGACGCCCGCCAGGATGGCTGTGACGATCAAGCCTATCAGGCTATAAGCAATTGTTTTCAATAAACGATCTGCATCGGCTTGTTGATAAATTTTCCAGGCCAGCCAGAGATTGGTGAATAAAATCAGCGAAGAAAATGAGCGGTGGATGTAAAAAATAATTGGAAAACTGTCGCGCCAGTATTCACGTTCGATATAACCGTGTTCGTGGGCGATAAAATCCACGGCTTCTCGAACCTGAGTTCCCATGGCGACTTGCAGCAAGGTCATCGCCATGGCTATTTTTAAAATCAGCACATAGCGTGGGTTTAACCAATGGGTGTTGATTTGGCTAAGCAATGATTTTTGCGAGCGGCTGATGGCGTAAATCAACAAAGCGACGATAAATAGCGCTAGGAGCATGTGCAGCGTGATCATCAAAGGTTTGAGATTGCTGGCGACAACGGCCGACCCCAGCCAGCCTTGAAATCCGACTAAAAAAAACGCCGACAGAGCCAGATAAAACGTGGTTTTATCGGTTTTTAGGTAAATACGCGAAGACCAGGCTGTCAGGAAAATCAAAAATCCTATCGTCACGCCGATCAAGCGATTGCTGTATTCAGTCCAGGTTTTGACCGGATTGAACTGAGTATTTTCATACCCACGCGCCGCATAAATTTCATGGTAGTTGGCTGGTAATTGCGATTCGGCGGTGGGTGGCACCCATTGCCCAAAACAAGTCGGCCAATCCGGGCAGCCCATGCCGGCTCCCGAGGCTCGTACGATGCCGCCAACCAGAATCACAAAATACACCGCAAAAATGGTGAGGGTGCCTAAACGGCGAAAACGGTTGGCGGCTTGAGGATCTATCATAGCTATCAGGGTTAGAAAAACATGGATTGAGCGAGTTCGATTTCTTCGGATACACCGGCAATTTCGAGGATTTCTGCGTCTGCTTCCAGGCCTAGTTTGCTGAAAGCCGGTACCGTGGCCCATTCAACCCGGCAGGCAGGGTGATCGGTACCTGCGACACTTTGTAAAAAAGCGACTTGCACCACGTCGACGTAGTCGGCTGGCCCCTCGTGTTCCCTTTGAAAGTTGACATAGTCAGACGCGACCAATTTCAGTTCTGCCGGAAAATTCCAGCTGTCCATGATGATGCGGCCAACGTGAGGATGGGCTTTATCCAGCAACTTTTCGAGACGCGACGGACTGTCTCTGAATTCGGGGATTTTTTCCACCAATGTCAGAATCGGCAGTTTGCCAATTTGATGAATCAGTCCGGCTAGCATGGCTTCATCGCTACTAAGGTGGGGGACAAACTTGGTCAAAGCCCGGCTGATTGCGGAGACATTGACACCTTGTTCCCAGATGCTGCGAAAATAATGTTCCAGCAATGCTGTGGTGGGCTTAAACATTTGTTGCATCACCAAACTGGTGATTAAGGTGCGAATCGTACTATTGCCAAGTCGCGTCACCGCCATTTGAATGTTTTTGATTTCACTGGCGCCGCGATAAAGCGGGCTATTGGCAACCTGAATCAAGCGGGCCGATAAGGCCGGGTCAGTAGCTATCATTTCCGCCAGTTCATGCGCTGAAGTATCGCCTCTGGATACCGAATCGCGCACTTTCAGGGCAATGTCAGGCAAGGTGGGCAATACCAGTCGGTTGGCTTCCAGCTCGGCTTTGACATGATCAAGAAAATCTTGAACGGATTTAAATTGCATGAGTTGACTTTTCGGCTATTGGTATGGGATCAGCTTGACTGGTGTTTGAGCTATGTCATCAAGTATAAGGTTTTTTGTCTCAGCATCAACCGTTTGTAATACCATCAGCAATCTGCAGGACTGTTCACTACTCTGGATCCTCAGAATATCACCCAATTTTTCCTGGGTTTGGGCGTCCTTGATAATAGAAACAGTTTCGCCAGCTTGACTGTTACTACACTCGCCAAGAAAAAGCTGGCGTTTGATCTTGCCCAGGTAGTGGGTGCGAGCGACGATCTCCTGGCCTGTGTAACAACCTTTGTTAAAACTGACTCCCCCCAATTGGTCGATATTGAGCATTTGCGGGATGTGTTGTTCTGATTGGGCTTCATCAAACCAGGGAAAGCCAGAGGAAACTTCCTGAAAGCGCCATAGCTCTTCTGCGCCGAGTGGAACAAGCTCCAGTGTATTTTCAAGTGCTTGATCTACAGGATTGATCACTAAAAGCTGGGGTGATAGCGATGGTAATTTTACCCATGTCAAATGTTCGATATGGTGGCATTCAAAGGCAGCGCTGGGTAAAAAATCAACCGGATTGTCCGCATGGCAAGACAGACCGGTCAGATGCAGTTGATTACTGGCATCATTGAGTTGCACTTTGGAGCGCAGCACATACATTTTTAATTTGTTTAAAACTTTGCTCATTAAACTACGTGGCAATATAAGCCAAAAGCCGATCGGGGTTTTGATGAGCAGGACGGTGCTGATGACGCGGCCCTTGGGATTGCAGAAAGCGGCAATACTGGCTTTGTTGGCATTTAATTCGTTGATGTTGCAGCTCAGTTGTCCCTGCAGGAATTGACCGGCATCCTCGCCGGTTATTTCCATGATTCCAAGATGCGAGAGGTTATAACGAGTACAGCCGGACAGGGTAAGCCAATCAATAGAAATCATTCTTTTAGGTGAGTTAGGTTGAACTGGTTTTTTTTAGTTATTTTACACGTCTGATAGACAAGCTTGGCCGCAAAAATGTTTAATCAATTTGAAGCAGGGAGTTATTTCAAAATAGGTAGTTCCAGGCGTTGTTTGCAAGTAGGCTGCGCACTGCATGGCATGGCGGTTTTGGCTTGTTGGTTGGCTAACATACCTGTTGCTGTCAAGTGGGTGATGTCTTTAGTGATTCCTGCCTTGGGATGGGTTTATGTCTATCAACGCGGGCAGGCAAATATTGAACTACGTTATACTAGGACTACTGGTTGGCAAATTTGTCTGGATGGGCAGGATTTTTGGGATATCACTATTTTAAAGTCTACCGTTGTCAGCAATTTGGCTATATTTTTGCATTATCGCGGAAAAATCAATCCACGTTTTAAAGCCATAATGATTGCAAATGACTCATTGTCAGCGAACGACTATCGCCGCTTGATGGTTAAGCTTAAAATCACATAACGGGCTAAAGTCCATGGTTGAGAATGTCACTCATAACTTACAGGTTCAGATTAACAGACTTAAAAATCTACCTGCCTTACCTGAGGCCAGCCTTAAAATTCTGGAAGCAGTCAATGATCCAGATATTGATGTTGAGCGACTGGTTGAAGTTTTGTCGCTATCGCCCGCCTTGGTGGCGCGTTTTCTTGGTTTGGCTAATTCGGCTTATTTTGGGCAATCCCGACAGATTGATGATTTGCACTCGGCGATTGTGCGGGTATTAGGATTACAGCTGGTTAAAAGCCTGGCCATTGGTGTGGTTTTAAATGTGCAATTGGATGTCAGCAAATGTAGGCGCTTTGATGCGCATTATTTTTGGTTACACTCCTTATTAATGGCTATTACAGCGCAAAAACTCGCGGTAGCCAGCCGGTTTGGAGCATTCCCGGTTGCAACCGTTTATACCGGTGGTTTGCTGTTGCATATTGGTATTTTGGTTGCAGCTTATCTAGTTCCTGAAGCTGTGGATAAAGCGCTTTCCACCGAAAATACCGGTTATTTAGAGATTAATGATGAGCTTACCAGTGAGTTGGGAATCAGTCACTTTGAGCTGGGTTACTTGCTGCTGAACAAATGGCAGTTACCGAATGTTTATCAAAATTTGCTGCATCACTACGCAGATCAGAATTTGGCGGATGATGCCCATGATTTGCGTTGTTTATTCATAGCAAGTCAGCGTATCTGTAGTTTGTTGCTGGATAATCCGGATGAACAAGCAGTCAGTTTTGAAGAGCTTGCGCAAGACACGCATTTAGCTGTCGACGTACTGCGTAAGGTGTTTGTTGAAATGTCTGCCAATAAAGAAAATATTGAGAAAATGGCCGAGGTGCTGGGAAGCTGATGAAAGAATTGATTCATTTTGATTCGCCCCAGGAATGGGGGGTTAACGGTGTGCAGGATTTAATCATTGATTTGGTCAATGCGTTGTCGGCAGTGAAATCATTGTCGGAAATCAATTGTGAAATTGCCGATGAAAAAACCGTTATACGACAGGCTTTAGCCGGATTGTTGCGTAATCAGGATATGGAAAGATGTTCTTTCTTTGTATTTGATGCCGATGGGTTGTTAAAAAATGTCACTGGTTTGAGTGTTGAAGATGTGCTGGAAAGTGCGCCTAGCTGGACGGTCAAGTCAATGTCTTTCAGGTTAGGCGAGGGGATTATTGGGACAGCGGCGTCAACCGGTGAAATTCAGCATTGTCATGATTGCGCCAAGGATGAGCGTTTTGCCAAGTATGACCGGCAAATCGAGCCCATGGGCTCCATAATTTGTGCACCAGTGTATACCTTGCATCATGTGCTGATTGGCGTGTTGAATATTTCGCATCCAATCCCGAATTTTTTTACCGATTGGCACGTCCGCTTGATCGAAATCTATACCAATATTTTGGGGCAGTTGATTACTAACCGGCGTCTGTTTCAACAAATGGAGTTACAAATTACCGCTAGAACCAGCGAATTGCAGCGGTTGGTGGAAGAAACCCGGCAACTCAAGGATCACTACATCAATATGTCCATGCACGATCCGTTGACCGGCTTGCATAACAGGCGTTATTTTTACGACCAGATTGAGTTAGCCTTGTCCCAACACAAGCGTTACCAATTACCTTTTTGTGTGCTGGTCATGGATGTGGATTTTTTTAAATCCATCAATGACCGTTTTGGGCATGTTTTTGGTGATCAAGTGTTGATTTCGGTGGCTCAAGCTTTGAAGCAGGAGGTAAGGAGCACTGATATTTTGGTGCGATTCGGCGGTGAAGAGTTTGTGATCATTTTTACCAACGCTACCTGTGAAAATGGCAAAATCTTTGCTGAACGCATCAGAAGCCATATCAAGGCCTTGAGATGGGATAACGAAGACAAGATTGCCAATATCACCATCAGTATCGGCATGTACTGTGTTAATCCTGGCATGACTGAAAAAGATACTCAGTTAGATATTGATCAAATTATTCATTGTGCGGACACTGCACTCTATGCAGCCAAGGAAAATGGTCGCGATAGAGTGGAGGTGTTTACCGATTGTTGCTGAATAGCCAAAAATGCTGCAATGCTCAATCCAAAGAATGCAGCATTTTTTTCAGCGAATCCAGGTTTTTGATTTGAATGAAACGGTTTTGTACCACGATCAAATTTTCATCCTGAAATTTCTTTAACAGGCGGCTGACAGTCTCCAAGGCCAAGCCAAGATGATTGCCAATTTCCTGCCGGGTTAGAGAAAGTTTAAATTCCGAAGAGGAAAAGCCCCGTCGCTTCAGTCGTTCCGATAAGCTGATCAAAAAATATGCCAGCCGTTCTTCGGCCGGACGTTTGCTCAAAACCAGTTGGTTTTTGTCTTCCAGCATTTTTTCACCGGAATGGCGAAACAGTTCCCGGGTCAGGCCGGGCAGGTTTTGGAAAAATTGTTCCATGCTGTCAGCAGGCAGGATGCAAAACGTCATGGTTTCCAGTGCTATAGCCGCGCAACCATGCCTATCGCTGGATAGACCATCAAAGCCCAAAAGTTCACCGGGTAACAGAATATTCAAAATATGCTCGTTGCCATGATGATCGTTGGCGATCAGTTTGGCGCTACCGGACTTGATGGCCATGATGCCTTTGAAATTATCCCCCTCGCGATAGATAAAATCACCTCGTTGCAAAGTCTTCCGGGCTTTCACCACTTTGCTGATACTGTTGATTTCCGCCTCGGTAAGGCCGCGCGGTAGGCAAATATTGTCAAGACTGCAATTACTGCAGCTGACTTGGCTGGATGTCAAAATAGGTTTCAATGGGTTTATAGCCCTTCAGGGCTGGAGGTTTGTTGATGATATTGAATGATGCGTTCGACTTCGTGTTTGGAGCCAAAAATCAGTGGTACTCGCTGATGAATGCTGGTGGGCTTGATATCCATGATCCGCTCTCGGCCATTGCTGCACACGCCGCCCGCTTGTTCAATGATGAATGCCACAGGGTTAGCTTCGTACATTAAACGTAGTCGACCAGGTCGGTCGGGTTGGCGGATATCATAGGGGTAAAGAAATACACCGCCACGATTTAGGATTCGATAAACATCGGCTACTAGCGAGGCAATCCAGCGCATGTTGAAATTTTTGCCGCGCGGCCCTTCTGTACCGGTTACGCATTCATCGACATAGCGTTTGACAGGCGCTTCCCAAAAGCGTTGATTGGACATGTTGATGGCAAACTCGCTGGATTCCTCAGGTATACGCATGTTGCAATGAGTCAAGATAAATTCACCTACATCCTGATCCAATGTAAACCCATTGACACCATTACCGGTGGTCAGTACCAGCATGGTCGATGGGCCATACAACACAAAGCCAGCGCAGACTTGTTCATTGCCTTTGCGCAGGAAGTCTTCGGTTTCCGGTTCCATGCCTTCACGAGAACGCAAAACCGAAAAAATGGTACCGACAGTTAGATTGATATCAATATTGGAGGAGCCGTCCAAGGGGTCGAACAACACCAGGTATTTGCCTTTGGGATGATGCGTGGGGATTTGAATCAACTCGTCGATTTCTTCCGACGCCATACCGCTGACTTGTCCGCCCCAATCCAGGGCTTTCACCATGATTTCATGGGTGATGATGTCGAGTTTTTTTTGTACCTCGCCCTGCACGTTTTCCGATTCCGCGCTGCCTAAAACCCCGATTAGCGCGCCACGATTGACTCTATGGGAAATTTGTTTACATGCGGTGGCAATGTTGTTGAGTAATAAGGTAAATGTACCGGATGCGTCGGGCAAGCCGCGCTGTTGCTCGATAATGAACTGGGTAAGAGTGACTTGTTCGGTCATGCCGTATTTCGAGGTTAGGTTAATTGTTACTTACAAAGCGTTGCTTCATTTCAGGCAAATCGATCGTGGATGACGACTTCATTCATGGGTAGTTGGCCACCGCGTGGTTGAGCGGGTTGCAGCGCTTTGCCAATAGCCACGAACATGCTGATGACGTGGTCTTCAGGTAACTGAATCAGCCGACCGACTTGTTCAAAATCAAATCCGTCCATCGGACAAGAATCATACCCCATGGCTTTAGCGCTGAGCATCAGGGTTTGCGCGGCCATGCCACAGGATCGCATGGCTTCGTCACGTTGAACCTGAGGTTTGCCGTGATAATAATCATGAATGGCGGGTAGCAGAAAGTCTCGGCTGGCTTGCGGGGCGTTTTGCCAATAGCGTTCGGGCTGTTTTTGCCAGGCATGCAGATCTGCGCAGACGATGATTAATAACGAAGCATCGGTTACTTGGGCTTGATTCCAGGCGACTTGCCGAATCTGTTGCCGTAGTTGGGGGTCTTCGACCAATACAAACCGCCAATGTTGGATATTAAATGCGGTAGGAGAAAGCAAGGCTGACGATAGCAAACTGTCGATTTCCTGATCGGTCAGTCGATGATCAGGATCGAATTGTTTGATAGAGCGGCGTAATGTTATGGCGAGTTGAGTATCCATTCTAAATTCCGGGGTGTGCCTTATTGTTTCAGGCTTTTTCATTTAACAAACCGGGCATTGATGCAGAAGCAGTGCTGTCAGTTTGTGTTGGTAAGCCCTGATGGGCTTGCATAAATCCACTGGTTAAGCCTTTAAGCTCAAACTGTTCCTTGAGGTAGTCGAGGTGAGCGTTAATCTTTTCGACGGTATCTGCAGCTTCACTCCAAAAACGGGTATTGACCGAGCCGTCGTAACAGGAAATTTTACAGTGTATTGTAGCAAGATCGGGTGGGGTGATGGTAATGCTGACCGCCCAGTTTTTTTGCTGATGATCCTGTGTATGGGATTTGTTTCGTTCAATTTCAATTTTGACGCTTTGATTCTTTTGATTGTGAAAGAAAGGCAGTTCCAGTGTCCAGGTTTGTTTGGGGGAGTCTTCTCTGGGTAAAGATTGCAGTTGATCCAGGGTTAATTTAGCCAAGGTACTTTGGGCTTTTTGCAGGCTTTCCTGCAACAGCTCGTTACTTTCCGCTGATTTGTTGGCGGCTTGCGGCGCCAGTTCCTGATTGAGTAGCTGAATCAGCTTGTGAATTTTGAGTTTGAAGTCGTCTTGTAGTGCCAGATCTGGTTTGCCGGACAATAATTCGGCCAGTTTGCTTTCCAAAAATAGCCCTGATTGATCAACAGCCTGTTTGAGTTGGCTTGATTCAGTTAATTGGGCTTTAGCCGGAGTGTTTTGCAAAATTAACTGCGCCAAATTTTTCAGAGTTTCGGCGACTGAGGCGTCTGTTTGTAGTTGGGGCAAGGTTTGTTGTAAATGATTCAATAGTTCGATGGGAGACGCCTGTATGGGTAACAATTGTTTCAAGGCTGTCTGGATTCTGTCTTCAATTTGAGGGGTGACGGGCAGTACGTTGAAGGTTGGAGATGCTCCAGGCTTAATCACTTGCAACTGGATTTGCGTATCGGCAGTCAATGCTCTGGCGCTTTGTTGGGTATTTTGAAACTGCGGTGATTCAGACAGCTTTAGCTGTTTGCTATCCACAGTGATCAGTATCGAGGTTGGCGATTGATTCACCGACGTTTGCGGATTGGCTGTCTCGCTTGGACTGGGAAATAATTGTAATGTAATTTTGTTATCGATGTTGCTGAGCACGTTGGCCGTCAATTGCGCACCAGAAGGTAATGAACTTAAAAACTGAGTCGGATTGCTTGCAGCACTGCTAACCTGTGCTGTTGGAGTGGGGGGCAGCAGTTTTAATGTCCAGGATTCATTGGCTAATGATGTAGGTTTGGCGGCTGTTGCAGTCGGTGAGGCAGATAATAGTTTGAATTCTGCTTGTGGGAGCAGTTTGATGACTTTAAGTTGTAGTAGCTGCCCGTTTTCCAGTGGCAGAGATCTATCTGATTGAACGACCAGCGTTTTGTCAGCCACTTTTAAAGTCAATGATTGCAGTATGGTCTGAGTCTCAACAACCTTAGCTTCCAGGATTTGGCCGATTTTTAGATTCAACCCATCGCCCCCGGCTTTATTTAGAGCCAGTTGCACGTTGGCATTTAAGGGGAGTTGTATTTCCATCATGGCAGGATTCACCGCAGAAGTTCAAATCTTATCGCTAAGAAAAGTTTAAGGTTTTTGGGGTTTACTGAACTGTCGGCAGTATAGGCCCATAAAATGGCAACGACCATCTTTGCAGCGTTTTAGGGGGCGAAACGGTCTTTGGCAAAAGCAGATTTGAATTTTTTTGCTTGGCTAATGAGTTTTTTAGTGTTAAAAAAAGCAGTAAATTAAATGACTTATAGAATTTCAGTTACTTAGCCGTGTTCAAGGCTAACCATTAGGGTAAGTAAATTATGCGTTTTTTGTTGTTAAGCTTGAATATTGTTGTCGGTGTGTCTTTAGCGACTTTACCAGCCTTTGTATCAGCGGCTACCTTGTCCAAATCTACTCAACACAAAGCCAAAAAATCCGATAGAGCGCAGGCTAAAAATAGGATTGCCACAGGTCCCAGTGATTTGTGGGAGCGAATTCGTGCCGGGATGAAAATCCCACATCCAGTGGCATCGCAAACTTTAGTGCCGACTCCAAAGCCAATTGATAGCGAATTGAGTAGCCTGGCTGCTGATTTCAAACCAGACAATGCAGTGGCTGACGAAACACTCGCCAATACCCCCGCAACGCCAGAGTCTAATTTGAAAATTCGCCCCATTAAAGCTCGGCCACCCGTGAATCAATATACTGAATTGGGGCAAAAGTTATTGGGTGGCTCCAAAATGCCGAAAGCCAAAATCATTGATTGCAGCGTGCCCAAA
>CAZJYS010000043.1:0-2224 GCA_964550075.1 uncultured Methylomonas sp. | reverse complement strand
CGCGCCCAGCCTTATCTATTCCATATCGTCGAAAGCCTCAGCAAACATGGCATGCCAATGGAGTTAGCTTTGCTGCCGATTGTGGAAAGCGCCTACCAGCCGACAGCACAATCGCCTAAAAATGCAGCTGGTTTGTGGCAATTCATCCCAATGACAGGCAAAGATTTTAATCTGGAACAAAGTAAAGAATACGACGAAAGGCTTGATATTCCGGAATCTACCCAAGCGGCGATTCGCTTTTTATCCGGATTGAAAGATCACTTTAAAGGTGACTGGTTGCTGGCGCTCGCGGCTTATAACTCTGGTCAAGGTACTGTCGATAAAGCTATCAGTCTTAACCAATCGCAGGGTCTGCCAACTGATTTTTGGTCGTTACGCTTGCCCGAAGAAACTCAAAACTATGTGCCGCGTTTGTTGGCGCTGGCCAGAATATTCGCTCACCCAGGTGCTTACGGCGTCAAATTGGCACCGATAAAAAACGAGCCATTTTTCGTGGAAGTTAAGCTTGGACGTGAGTTTGATGTGAATTACCTGACCCAAAAAGCTATTGACAGTGTGGCTCAGTTGGCCAGTTTAACTCCGGAACAATTTTCTAGCCTTAATCCGGACTATCTGAAAAATACCTTGCCAAAACAAGAGTCGTATTCTTTCCTGATGCCGGAGCGAAATGCTAAATTGCTGAAAGAGCGATTAATCAGTATTGAAAAGTTTATCTCAGCCCCAGTAGTTGCTGATGGTGAGACGAACAAAAGCTTAGCTTTGAATGCCGAATCAAAAAATATCCTGTTTCCCGGATCAACCCTATCGGTCTTGAATGATTTGGTCAATCATAAATCGACCGAAGGTGCTGCGATGATCCCAACGCCAATGCTATCGCTGAATATGGACGCTGGGAAAATCGACCCGTTTGTTGATTTTACGAAGCTCTGAATAATGCCGGAAAATCTCCCAAACTTAAACGTTTTCTCCTAGCTAAAACCATGGAACATTGAAAAACTTACATGGCTGTTGATGCCTCCTTACCGATTGAAACTGCGGTTTCGATCCATGAAAGCAATCTCGAAATTCAAAATTTTAAATTCCTGGCGGCGGCATTAGCTATTGGTTTGTTGATTGGTCTTGAGCGCGGTTGGAATATGCGGGATAAAGCCGATGGCATGCGTGTCGCTGGGTTTAGAACCTATCCTTTGCTGAGTTTGCTTGGGGCGCTGTGGGGTTTATTGGCTCAGCAAGGTGGTGTTGAACTGATAGGCTTTGCATATCTGGGTTTAACCCTGATTTTGCTGGTCGCGTATCGCGGCAATCTGAAAACTTTCGATAACCACAGCATTACCAGCACCATTGCGGCGATGGTGACTTTCTCCTTGGGCACGTTGATCGTGTATGGTCATGCCATATTGGCGGCAGCGACCGCGGTCATCATGACCTCGCTATTAGGTTTTAAACCCATACTGCATCGTTGGGTCAGTCACCTGGATCAAGAAGAAATCTATGCCACGCTCAAGCTGTTATTGATTTCGGTCGTTGTGCTTCCCGTATTACCAGACCAGAACTATGGTCCCTGGGATGCCTTTAATCCTTACCATATCTGGTGGATGGTAGTACTGATTGCCGGTATTTCTTATTTAGGTTACTTTGCCACTAAGATCGTCGGTAACAGGCACGGCTCGATGTTAACCGGTTTGTTTGGTGGTTTGGTTTCATCGACAGCTGTTACCTTGAATTTGTCAAGGTTGGTTAAACATCATCCAGGCATGCAAAATGCTTTGGCTGCCGGAATTATAATGGCTTGTGCTACCATGCTGGCCCGAATACTGTTGGTCGTATCGATTTTAAACCCGGTTTTGTTTCAGATGATGTGGCAAGTATTGCTGGCGATGGCTGTTTTTATGTACTTGATGGCTTTTTTGTTTTGGCGTCAGGCTGCACATTTTCAATCTGACTCTGAAGTGGCTTTGGAAAACCCATTCCAAATTGGTATGGCGTTAAAATTTGGAGCTTTACTCTTGATAGTCATGCTGTTGACCAAAGCTTTGAGATTTTACTTCGGAGATATGGGGGCTTACATATTGGCCGCCATCTCCGGTGTGGCCGATGTGGATGCCATAACCCTGTCTATGGCCAATATCAGCCAAAAGCCAGCGGAACTGAATGTGGCTGTCTATGCGATTTTGATAGCGGTGTTTGTTAATACGGTATTTAAAAGTACCTTGTCCTGGTTAAT
>CAZJYS010000042.1:9938-14915 GCA_964550075.1 uncultured Methylomonas sp. | reverse complement strand
AAGAAAAGTACAACATCCCCTGGATCGAGTACAACTTCTTTGGCCCGACCAAAATTGCCGAAAGCTTGCGCAGAATCGCTTCGCATTTTGACGAAACCATACAAGCGGGTGCCGAGAAAGTCATCGCTAAATACCAGGCTGAATACGATGCCGTAATTGCCAAATACAAACCACGCCTGCAAGGCAAACGTGTGATGTTGTATGTCGGTGGTTTACGCCCACGCCACGTCATTGGTGCCTATGAAGATTTGGGCATGGAAGTGGTCGGTACCGGTTACGAGTTCGCGCATAACGACGACTACGACCGTACAATCAAAGAAATGGGTAACGCTACCCTGCTGTATGACGATGTGACCGGCTATGAATTCGAAGAATTCGTGAAAAAAGTCCAACCCGATCTGATCGGTTCCGGCATCAAGGAAAAATACATTTTCCAAAAAATGGGTGTGCCGTTCAGACAAATGCATTCCTGGGATTATTCAGGTCCTTATCACGGTTATGACGGTTTTGCCATCTTCGCCCGCGATATGGATATGACCATCAATAATCCTTGCTGGAAAAACATTAAAGCGCCCTGGAAAACCGAGGCAGCCAGCGAACCAGTGAAAGCAGTGGCATAAACCCCATGTTGGGTTGCAAAAACGGCAACCCAACCTACGCCGATTGATCTCGTAGGGTACGCATCGCGTACCTTTTCGAGGGCGGACGAATGGTACGCGGTGCGTACCCTACATTTGTGTATGTCGGAATCTCGAATCCGACCAAATCCAATCAACGTCAGTCCACAAATTGGTGGCGCGTTAGGAGATTATCATGAGTCAACAAGTCGACAACATCCAACCCAGCTATCCCTTGTTTCGTACCGATGAATACAAGGACAATCTGGCCAATAAACGCGAACTTTACGAAGAGCGTCATCCTCAGGAAACCATAGACGAGGTCTTTCAATGGACCACGACCCAAGAATACAAAGAGCTGAACTTCAATCGTGAAGCCCTGACTGTCAACCCAGCCAAAGCCTGCCAACCGTTAGGTGCTGTACTTTGCGCACTGGGCTTTGAAAAAACCATGCCTTATGTGCACGGTTCGCAAGGTTGTGTGGCCTACTTCCGCACCTACTTCAACCGTCATTTCAAAGAGCCCGTGTCTTGCGTATCTGATTCTATGACTGAAGATGCGGCGGTATTCGGTGGTCAGAAAAACATGTTTGCGGGCCTGGAAAATGCCAAGGCCTTATACAAACCTGACATGATTGCGGTATCGACCACCTGTATGGCTGAAGTTATCGGCGATGACTTGAATGCGTTTATCAACAACGCCAAGAAAGAAGGTCATATCGAGCAAGAGTTTCCAACCCCGTTTGCACATACACCTAGCTTTGTCGGCAGTCATACCACCGGTTGGGACAATATGTTTGAAGGTATTGCCCGCTACTTCACGCTGAATTTCATGGAAGGCAAAGAAGTCGGTTCCAACGGCAAGATCAACTTCGTGCCGGGCTTTGAAACCTATCTGGGCAACTTCCGCGTCATTCATCGCATGATGAAAGAAATGGGCGTTGATTACACCTTGTTGAGCGACCCGACTGAAGTGCTGGATACCCCGGCTGATGGTGAGTTCCGCATGTACGCTGGAGGCACCACCATGGATGAGGTCAAGGATGCGCCGAATGCGATTGATACCATTTTGCTGCAACCCTGGCAGTTGGAAAAAACCAAGAAGTACGTCAACACTACTTGGAAGCATGATGTGCCCAAATTGAATATTCCCATGGGCCTGGAGTGGACCGACCAGTTATTGATGAAAGTGGCTGAACTGACCGGTAAACCGATTGCCAAATCACTGGAAACCGAACGCGGACGCTTGGTCGACATGATGACTGACTCCCACGCTTGGCTACACGGCAAAAAGTTTGCTTTATACGGCGACGCGGATTTTGCCTTGGGCATGACCAAATTCCTGCTGGAATTGGGGGCTGAAGTCACCGATGTGTTGGTTAACCACGCCAACAAACGCTGGAGAAAAGCTTGTGAGGAAATCCTGGCGGCTTCACCTTACGGTCAAAATGCCACTGTGCATATTGGTAAGGATTTGTGGCATTTCCGCTCTTTGATGTTCACCAACAAGCCTGACTTCATGATCGGTAACAGCTACGGCAAATTCATTCAACGTGATACTTTTTACAAAGGTGAAGCGGATGAAGTGCCATTGATCCGTATCGGCTTCCCGATTTTCGACCGTCATCATTTGCATCGCATGACCACGCTGGGTTATGAAGGTGCAATGTATATCCTGACGACACTGGTGAATTCGGTACTGGAACAGTTGGATAAAGAAACCAAAGGCATGGGCACTACTGACTATAACTACGATTTAGTGCGATAACAAATTGGCGACATCGTAAGGTGTAGGGTGGGCTGAGCAAAGCGAAGCCCACCCATTATTTGTGGCCAAATGGTGGGTTACCCTAGTGATAACCCACCCTACGTTATTATGAATTGGAGAACCCCATGCCCAGCGTCATGCTCAGAAAACGTGAAGACGGCAAATTGCTGTTTTACGTGGCCAAAAAAGATTTGGAGGAGACTATTGAGTCTCTGGAATTCGACAGCCCCGATAAATGGGGCGGCGAGGTGGTGTTAGGCGATGGATCCAAGTACTTTTTTGAAGTGCTGGATACTCCGCCCAAAATTCCAACAACGCTGCAAGCCAAACGTATATCAGAGGAGTAATTCTCATGACCTTATATATTGTTGCTGAAGAATGTATTTCCTGTGGCGATTGCAAACCGGTCTGCCCTACCGATTCAATCAAGGAAGGTGCGGTGGTGTTTGAAATCAACAAAAAAACCTGTACCGAATGCAACGGCGATTACGACGAGCCTCAATGCGTCAAAGTTTGCCCTATCGACAATTGCATTTTGCCATTGGTGGCTTGAACCGCTTGTGGAGGCGTCCATAATGACGCCTCCACACCTAATGAACAGGACATCGCCATGATCAGCTCCGAACAATTGCAACACATCGCTTCTGCCATTCGCAGCCGTGACCTGAATGAAACAGTAGTGGGCGAGTTACGCAGCACTCACCCTGGCATTCACTTCACCTATTGCATGGAAGATGACATCCCTAACCATGAACCCATGCTGGAATGTGGCAACTTCAATCTCTATCTGGTCGATGGTCGAGAACATTGTTTATGTTTGACGCGTGACCATGAACATGCCACAGGCATTGTTATTGCTGAAGTCATAGAAGACTAGGCCAAGTCATGGCTAAAGCCGGATCTGACGTTACAACGCCCATAGGCAATTGCAGTCTTTGCCCTTTTCGTAATAAAACCCTGCTGATGGGTCGCTGTATGCCGGGTGACACCTGTGTTTTCGTCGAGAGTGGCCGTCAAATCGATCGCTTCTTTCGAGTCAACCCAGCTTACGCCATCCATTATCTGCAAGACGAATTTTGGGAGCGCCGCGCCATTGCCGCCCGCTATGCACCCGAAAAGTCGTTACAAGCCTTGATTGACGATGAAGACGAAGTCGTCCGTCGCGTAGTGGCGTATCGCCTCCCTGCTCATCAATTGCTCACCTGGATCAATGACCCTGATCGCGAAGTCCGCATGACAGTAGCTGAACGCATCGATCTGGAGCACCTGGAATCATTAGCCACCGATCACGATTACATCGTGCGCTTGAGTGTCGCCAACCGCTTGCCACCTGGTCGTCTGTTCCGATTTATCAAGGATGACGACTTGCAAGTGCGCAAAAAAGTAGCCGAGCGTTTACCGGAAGTCAGCCTGGGGTTAATGGCTAACGATCCCTGTGCAGATGTTCGCCGTATCGTGGCCGAACGCATGTCCGGAGAAGATGCCAGTGTGCTGATAAACGACAGTGACTGGGTCGTGCGTTATACGGCCGCGCAAAAAGTTGCGCCCGACAATCTGACTAAACTGCTTGACGATCCTGAACCGGATGTTCGAGACATGGCCCGTCAACGTTTACAAGCTCATTCATCCCTGGAATCCGACCATGACTGAATTTCGCCTAACCCTAGCCGGACAAGACATTACCGAATGCTGTAAAAAAATCATTCCCGGCCAAACCGACGATCAACTACTCAACAAACTGCAGAGCCTGGTTCCGGATTATCCCTTGCGTTTGGCTATGATCGGTGATGAGTGGTATCGGCTGGGCGGCGTGGTCGACATGGATGGTAAACGGATTGCCAACGACTTGATCGAATGGGTGGAACGTAGCTATGTTGAATGTGGACAAAACTTACAAACGCTGATCGATTATGCGCTGGAACAAAAACTGATTGCGACCAGACAGACCGGAAAAACTTTGTATTTCGTCGTCCAAACAGGTGATCGAGCCGAAGATTTCACGCTGATCGAAATCGATAAAACCAGCGAGGTTTCCGACCGGATGCTGGTCGATGAAAACAACCCGCCGGAAGATCTGGAAGAGTTCATAGATCCCCTGCAACCCTTTTGCATCGAAAGCTTTGGCTTTGGTCATTCCCGTTACCATTATCGCCGTAAAACCGATGTCAAACTATTCATGGAAGTCATCAACGAACGCCAAGTCGGTGAACACCCGGCGCAACGTTTTATGGATGACTGGAATCGCAGCAGTGCCGGACAGAAAAACCGCATGTGCGAAGACTGGATCATCCGGCCTTACCGCCACACGGGGCGATTTGGCGAACAAATTGTCAATGTCGAAATCATCAACACCCACAAGGACAACTTGCCGCATCTGGAAGATTTTGCCGGTAAAAAAGGCAGTGCGCTCAGCAATGTATTGAACCGTTTCGATCGTCATGCCGGCTATCCCTTTGCCTGGTTTTTCTACATGCTGAAAGGCAAATTGGTGTCCACGCATAGTGCCGATTCGGTGTACCGGGATATTTCCGGTGATTTTGCCTATCTGCCGCAGCGCGATGAAGCGGTGCTCAGGGACTGGATCGCCAGTCC
>CAZJYS010000042.1:2143-9838 GCA_964550075.1 uncultured Methylomonas sp. | reverse complement strand
TTGCCTATCTGCCGCAGCGCGATGAAGCGGTGCTCAGGGACTGGATCGCCAGTCCCTATAACGTCTAGGCAATGACTACAGTTTCAAAATTGTCCATGACCAGTTCCCTCGTCTGATGCAGAGGTGGGGAAAGAAGAATTGATAGGCTCATTACCTTGCTTCAATTTCCCCTCCCTCTGCTCTCTGAGTAATTGTGCTTCGCAGTGCAACGTGACCAATTATTAACTGCCAACGTGATATTGCGGACTCAATTCCTGAACAGCATCCACCATGGCCCCTACATGCTCTGGATTGATATCTGGCAAGATGCCGTGTCCCAGGTTGAATACATGACCTGAGCCTTTGCCGTAACCTTGTAAGATTTTCGCCACGCTATGGCGAATCACTTCCGGTTTTGCGTACAGGGTAATGGGATCCATATTGCCTTGCAAAGCCACTTTGTCGCCAACGCGCGCGCGCGCCTGGCCGATATCGGTTTGCCAATCCAATCCTAAGGCATCGAACCCTGTTGCAGCCATAGCTTCCAGCCACAATCCACCACCTTTGGTAAACAGAATAGTGGGGATTTGCCGTCCATCAGGTTGGTAATTGAGCAATTGCCTGACTTGTTGTGCGTATCGCAACGAAAACTCCAGGTAATCATCATGACTGAGCATACCACCCCAGGTATCGAAGACCATCACGGCATCCGCACCCGCGGCAATTTGGGCATTAAGATACGCCGCGACTGATTGCGCCAGGGTATCCAGCATCTGGTGCATCAGTTTCGGCTCCTCAAACATCATGCTTTTGACTTTTTGGAAGCTTTTGCTGCTTTTGCCTTCCACCATATAGGTAGCCAATGTCCAGGGACTACCGGAAAAGCCGATCAGCGGCACCCGGCCTTGCAGATTGGTTTTGATCAAACGCACCGCATCGATGACATAACGTAACTCAGCTTCCGGGTCGGGTACAGGCAATTTGGCCACATCCGCCGCTGTTCTAACCGGATGAGCAAACTGAGGCCCCTCGCCTTCGGCAAACGATAAGCCCAAACCCATGGCATCGGGGATGGTCAAAATATCCGAAAACAAAATGGCTGCATCAAATTTGAAGCGATCCAGCGGCTGCAGCGTCACCTCACAAGCCAGCTCCGGGTTGGTGCAAAGTTGCATGAAGCTACCCGCCTTGGCACGTACTTCACGGTATTCCGGCAAATAACGTCCCGCCTGACGCATCATCCAGATCGGCGTCCGCTCTACGGGCTGTTTTAAAAGGGCGCGAAGAAATAAATCATTTTTTAATGGGGTCATGAGTAATTCTGGCTAAGAAAAATATGGATTGGGATTATGTGTGCGTCATGATGGAAACTTCGCATCACGACTGTTCAAGTTAACGGCTGGCTTGGCTTTACCCACCTTGGCAGTTGATCCTCCTGAATGAATAGCGACGGACGATTTCCGCCTGACTGTAGCCCTGCTTAATTTTTACGGCGACTTTCTTTTTGTATTTGTTTAAAAGATTTAACCAAAGCTTGATTAAATTCGTTGGGCATTCCGGCTTTTTGTTCTAGCGCTTCAGTGCTAGAGGGAAATGAACCATAAATCAGCACGTATTTTTCCTGGCCCTCACGCCCTATAGGATAATATTTTAATTGATCTTTGTATTGGGCATACCGTCCAACAAAACGACTGGCCGAATTTTTACTGGATAACACCATGATTTGCAAAGTGTAATGTCCTGCAGGTTGCGCCTGAATCCAATCGAATTCGCTGTCGTCTGTCTGCTCTGAATTAGCTGCATTCGGCTTTGTAGTAGCAGGTCTCACGACAGAGGCAGGTTTTTCAGCTGGCTTTATTTCCTCAATTTTAACGGCTGGAGGTATGGTTATGGCAATCGGTTTTGAGGTCGATTCAACTTGCTTTGCAACCGTTAGATCTTCAGACACCTTAGAACTGCTGGAATGATCCGCCGTCTGATTGTTGACTCCCAACTTCTGAAGCGTTTCTGTTGCCGTTTCAGCTCGAACACTGGAAAGGTCAACTGGAGATATTGGCGCAGTTGTCTGCACGGAAACAGCTGGAGGCAACGATTCATTGATCAAGTCATGATTTAGTGCCGGAGGGCTTGCATTCTGCTTTGGTAACTCAGAAACGGAAGTGACTGCAGGCGCGACGGCTTGTTCATCTGCCGATGTGCTCATGTCCGTATTTTGAGTGGGGAGTAAATCTTGAAAATTAAATGCAGGTAACCAGTTTTTAACTACAACCGCAGCACCAGAAGTGATCAAAATAATCCCGAGCCATAAACCCAGTCTACGATTTTGCCGGTTCTGATACTGATCCAGCTTGGGTAATTCAGCCATCAATTGACCCGGGATACCCTGAGTACGCCGATAAAGATCATCGACCAAAGCATCGGTTATGGCATTAAATGATAATAAAGCTCCCGGCTGTGCGGACAAATTCTGCAAATATTCCAGACATTGGTGTTGATTCAATGGCGGTAATTCAATGAAATGGCAAGCATCGGTTTGAATAGCGCTATCTGAACCGGATTTGCTATGGAATTCGTCATAGTTCATTGAAAAAACCAGACGCAAATTTTTCAGCGAATCGGCAAAATCCATCAGCTCGTTGATTAAGCCGGGTACCAGTTCGTCGGCATCATCAATCACCAAAACCACTTTCTGTTGTTCACAAAACGCTCTTAGCATGGACAAATCAAATCCACTACGTGTCCCACTAAGCTCTAGAAATCGACTTAGCTGGCTTATCACCGCTTCAAAACTTAAAGTGGACGAACCTTGCAAGATGCAAATGGGCCATATATTTTTATGGCTTTGATTTAAAGCATTCAGTAACGTGGTTTTACCTATGCCTTTAGGGCCACTTACAATTAACGGCTTACGCAGATTGGCTAATAAATGAATCAGCAAATCCAGTTTTTGCGACCGTTCCAAGGTAATCAGCACCCGCTCTGCAGGCCTGGTTTTGACCGATCCAGCTGGTCGATTTTGATAACTGTAAGTCAGGTTATCAGTTTCCAGCATATTCATTTAATGTGGATTGCAGATCCGTCAAAGCAACATTGACAGGCAATGAAGCCTTGCCTATCGCTTCTAGCAGAATAACCCGGATTTTGCCGTCGACATTTTTTTTATCCACAGCCATTAAATCCACATACTGTTCGGTCGTCATTTCTGCAGGCGGCGTTATTGGCAGATTGGCTGCTTTAAAAATGTTTTGAACTCGTTGCACATCGGCATCATTTAACCAACCCAGGCGACGAGACAAATCTGCGGCAAAGCAAGTACCAATGGCAACCGCTTCCCCATGCAAATAATGTCCGTAACCACTGCCGGTTTCAATGGCATGTCCAAACGTGTGTCCTAAATTGAGCGTGGCTCGTACGCCAGATTCAAACTCATCTTCGCCGACTACTTCGGCTTTATTGGCACAGGAACGCTCAATAGCATACGCCAACGCTTGCTTATCACGGGCCAGCAACTGAGGTATATTTATCTCCAGCCACTGTAAAAACTCCGGATCACGAATCAAGCCATATTTGATCACTTCTGCAAGCCCCGCCGACAATTGCCTATCATCCAGTGTATCCAGCACATTGGCATCGGCAATCACACATTGAGGTTGATAAAACGCCCCAATCATATTTTTACCTAATGGATGATTGACGCCGGTTTTACCGCCTACCGAAGAATCTACTTGCGCCAGCAAGGTGGTGGGAATTTGGATAAAAGCGATGCCTCGTTGATAACAGGCGGCTGCAAAGCCCCCCATATCACCAATCACACCACCGCCCAATGCAATCAATGTGGCATTGCGACTAAATTTCTTGGCTAATAGAGCATCGAAAATTCGTTCCAGATATGTCAGCGTCTTAAATTGTTCACCATCAGGCAAAATCACCACTTCGAGCTGATATTCCGCCAACACCTGTTGCAAAGCAGCCAGATACAAGGGCGCAATCGTTTCGTTACTGACAATCGCAACCTGCTTTGAGCGGATGTGACGTGTCAGTAAATCGGCCTGCGCCAACAGTCCGGAACCGATATAAATCGGGTAATTACGGGCATTATCTAATTCAACTTGCAACACTTTCATGATTTTCCAGTGCAGACTGATATTGCTGCAAAATGGTTTTGACTACGGTTTTTCCAGGCAGAGAACCTGAATCAATTTTAAAATCAGCGCATTCCATATACAGTGGTTCACGTTCAACCAATAAATTCTGCAAGCGCTGACGGGGATTATCTGTGCGTAACAACGGCCGCTGGGTGTCGTGACGAGTCCGGTACAAGATTTTATCGATGGAACAATGTAGATAAACTACAAACCCACTGGCTTTAAGCGCTTGGCGGTTTTCCGGCAGTAAGACTGAACCGCCACCCGTAGCCATGACAATATCTGATAGTGTGGTCAGGTGTTCGATTACGCCCTGCTCGCGACGCCGGAACCCCTCTTCACCCTCGTAGGAAAAAATAGTCGGTATATCCGTACCGGTACTGTCTTCAATCACCTTGTCACTATCGTAAAAAGGTCGCTGCAAGGCTTTGGCCAATTGCTTGCCTATCGTAGTTTTGCCGACACCCATCAGGCCAATCAAATAAATATTTTGCAATTTTTTCATGGGTACAACGAAGAAGGCCTAAAGCTCCACATTATGCCCATTTTCAGCACGGGAATAAAACGGAATCTGGCGGAACGCTTGATAGCTCAGCCGAATACAACGCCAGCCGTTATCCCTTATCCCCGGTTTTGATTGGCTTTTGTGGTACTTAATTATTCAAGCACTACAACAGATACCGATTAATCGCTAAATTGAGCAGCAATCTGAGCCTGAATTTTCTCAGCCATCGCTTTCCGATCCACAGCATCACGAATGGGCCGTCCTACTACGAGATAATCAGCACCATTCTGTAAGGCCTGTTCCACGCTAACCGCCCGTTTTTGATCATCATCTTCACGATTATCGACCGGACGAATACCGGGCGTAATCACCAAGAGTTTTTGTCCAAGCTGTTCACGAATCATAGACACTTCCAGACCAGATGAAACAATGCCATCACAACCGATTTGCAGTGCCCGTTTTGCCCGCGAGGCCACCAATTGTTTGACATCGCATTGAAATCCCAAGTCATCGAGATCACCACGATCCAAACTGGTAAGAGCAGTCACAGCCAGTACCTTTAGATCGCCTTTGGCTTGAGCAGCTGCTTCCATAATAGCGTCGTTGCCATGAATAGTGGCGAGATCAACGCCTTTCTGACTTAACGCTTTGATGGCTCTACCCACCGTAGCAGGAATATCAAAAAACTTCAGATCGACAAAGACTTTCTTGTTTCTGGCTTTCAACCATTCGATAAAAGCAAAGTAATCGCCGGACATAAACAGTTCAATGCCGACTTTATAAAAAATCACGGCATCACCCAATTCTTCAACCAAAAGTTTGGCCTCATCAATACTGGGTACGTCTAAAGCCATGATCAGGCGTTCTCTAACTGGAATAGGTTTATTGGAAGTCATAAAATCATTCATTTGAGGAATCTATTAATAACAGCAAAACTGTAATGCATCACTTGGATGTTAGAAGATACTAGTAGTTTGGGAAATTAAGAATTTTAAAAACAGTCGGGCAAGATCGGGACTAAAGAATTTGGGTTTGAAAAAAATTTAAAGGTACGTTTGCCGAGGGTTTGAAGGATTCAGTATTTAAATCATACCCATGTAACAAAATTGTTAACACCATCATACCCGCAATCAATGCAGAAACATTAAGAACTTTATACGACCTATGCGGAAAATTAAATAAATATTCTATCGCGTACGCCAAGCATAACAATTTAAATAAAAAATTAACTGGAAAGGGTGTATCTGATAATAAAATGGCCGCCATTGCAAAAAAAGATATCAGAAGATCCTGCGTCGAAAAGGAAAACACATTTCTTCGCGTCACTCTAATACCGGCAAAAATCACCACCATCAACGCTATCAAAAACCCGTTCACAGCAATATCAACATACTCATGATTATAGTAATCAGAAGTTAGAATATAACCCGAGAAAGTAGCCACAATATAAGTACATAACTTAACTATTGACATTAATAAAGAATTTTTAAACCCAAAACCCAAAGCAATGGACACAAGCAAAATCGCCAAAATCAACGCATAAGAATTCGTAAACAACTCAAAGGAATATCCCATTGCCAAAATTGTGATCCATAAATAAATTAGAACGGCATATTCTATATAAAGCCTGGAACCCCAATATAGCCAATCAAATCGCCTTAAAATAGTCCGCCGATTATCTCGGTTAGTATTAACTTGACGTAATCGCCAACCGGTCATTCTGACCAAGAAGAACAACCCTAAAATACTGCCACAAATTAAAACATATACGCCAATTACAATTAAATCGCTTTGATAACGCAAAATGAAGGCGGCAAGCAAGAAAACCGACTGTAGGGCATAAATACAGGAAACGGCTTCAGCATGGGTAAATCCATAGGAAAGTAATCGATGATGAATATGCCGCTTGTCAGGGGAAAAAGGCGATTGTCCGATATAGATACGCTGAGACATAACGGTTAGCGTATCCAATACAGGCAACCCCAATAGCAAAAGAGGCAAAGCAGGGTTCAGGGTAACATAAACATTGTCAACCAAATAAATGCATAAAAAGGCAGCCATAAAGCCAATAAACTGGCTTCCGGTATCCCCCATAAATACCGAAGCGGGGTGACTATTGAAGCGAAGAAAACCTAAAATCCCGCCAATTAAAGCCAACGCGATAATGGTTAAATCCTTGCCGCCGACATAATCGGCGAAGAAGGCCACTGCGGCCAATGTCATCAACATAATACCCGCAGCCAAACCATCCAATCCATCAGATAAATTAACCGCGTTAGTCACGCCAACCACGAACACAAATGTTAATGGAAAACTAATCCAAACAGGCGCTTCATTTAGTCCTGCAAAAGGCAGAAATTTTAAATAAATCCCCTGATAAATAACAAAGATAACCGCAATAAACTGACCAAAGAATTTCCACTTATAGTTTAAGTTGAAAATATCATCCAACAAACCAAAAAACACAATGATCAATCCGCCGATCAATAAACTGCTAAATGGCTCAGAAAAAGGAGTCAGAATTGAAATGGTCGCCAGTGTGGCAAAAGATAACCCCAACCCACCGCAACGAGGAATGGCCTTGGTATGGACTTTGCGTTCATCGGGTTCGTCCAACATTCCCAAATACTTAGCCGACCTGATCAAAACCGGCATTAATAAAACACTAATGACGGTTGACAAGGCAAAGCTTAAAAACAATTCCATTATTTCGGTCCAATGATGAATGTCGATTAGGTAACTTTGGTAGGTTTAAAACAACTAGAAGTGTATTATTACTGACAGATAAACTTAGTTTCTGCTTTCAGCACCCACCAGTCTTTAAAAGACATTAATATTATTGCATGATATTAAATTTCTTTAATAAACTTTGAATATCAGGATTTTTATAAACACCGCCAAAAACTAGTACCTGACTGATTCACACCCTGATCATTCCTGGGTTTAGGTTACATTCTAACCATGCCAACCCACAAATTCGAAATCTTAACCCAATCCTAATTTTTCACCGCCGCAATGAACTTGACCCATTACAACGGCAAGATTGGATGAAGTAGTTTGTGATCG
>CAZJYS010000042.1:0-2043 GCA_964550075.1 uncultured Methylomonas sp. | reverse complement strand
TTTTCCGCCTTAGCATCTTTACCAGGCAAATAATCAGGCAATACTTGCACCATGTTTTGCATAAAAGCATGTAAGCGTTTGTCAGCCACCTCAATATCCTGACCTTTATCGAGTGACGTTACCAGCCTGACTAAAGCACCATCTGTTCTATGCATGCCGATGGCATCATAAAACAGAAACCACTTCACCAAGTACTCATTGGTGATCGAGCGGCCACGTTGTTGAAACCAATAATAAACCAGCTGCTTGTAATCACCCTTTTCAATGACCGCGCGATTGATGCGTAGCGGCACACCTTGAACTTGTAAATCGGAAAATTCACGCTGACCAAAACTGGTAATTTGCCAACCATCGCCAGGGATACAACTGCTTGGCGAATGCACTGAAGCCCCTTTACGCTGGGTAGCGTAATAAGCGGAGTAAAAATTGACCACACTGTTTTCGTTGGGCTTTTGATAATTGACCACGATGTAATCCGTTAACTTCAAAACATCCAGATATTTCTGCTCAATATAATCTTTACGCCCGGACCATTCGCCCAATTGCAGAGGAAAACTAAGGAATGCCTTGCGTTGCGGGATAATATCCTCACTACCACGAACAAACTGACCCGATACCCCCAAGACTACAATCATGCCGATCGCCACGAACACCGACCGATTCAAATGCAAACGCATTTGCACAGACCCATTTGAATTTGACCATTCCTCCGGCAGTTGCACCAAATCGGAAAACGCCACTTTTTTGCCACTCAACCGAGAAAAAATCCACATCTCGATAAACAACAGCACCATGCACAACAAAAAAACCGCCCAACCTTCGAAATCGTGCAAAAAGCCTTCGGCCATTTCCGTGCCCCAGTAATTGACCAATATTCCAATCACTCCAATACGAAAGCTGTTCATAAAAATGGTCAAGGGTATCGAAGACAAAAACACCAAGACTTTTTGCCAGATCGGCCCTTTAAATAAATAAGCACATAAAAAGGATAAGCTGGCTAGCGGAAACAGATAACGTAAACCACTACAAGCCTCAACTACTTGTAATTTATACCCCCCCAAGTCGATCACATTGCCTTCCAGGTAGACCATGATGTCGCAAGCACGAATGAACTCCACCCCCAGCCAGGAAGAAATCAACTGCAGTTTGGAAGATAAATTATTCAAAATAAATTGAGGGAAAGGCACCATGAAAACCAGAAACAACAATGGTGCCCAAGCTAGTTTTAAACCACTTTTTCCAAATGCCGCAGCAAACAACCCTGTTACGCCAAGGATGAAAGCATAATGCTGGATAGTGCGTATGGTCGACAATCCACCCAGCAAGTAAAGCAAGAGACTGATCAACAATAGAACCAATCCCAAACTGGAGTCTTTTAGCCCTTGCACAAACTCCAGTTCGTGGCGACGAATCCAGATCAAATAGACGCTGATAATCGGAATGAAAAAACCGTGACTGTATTCCTCTGAGTTAGTCCAAATACCCGCCATTTCCGCCAAGCTGTCAGCGAAAACCAATCCGAAGAGCAGAATAGCTAATCCCCAGAAGACTAAAACTGAATTTGCTGGTGTGGGAGACGATGAAGTCGTGTCTTTTATAGAATCCATTGTTGAATACTCAGGTTGAGTCCGTAAAAGTTCCGCTAGAAACCTAAAAATTTAAAAGAGTCAATTTATATAAAATTCAATTGCTTGGGCTATTTTGAGTCACTTGAAGTTACATTGTTATCAACTTTAATTGTCCAACATCCAAAACAGCCGCTCATTATAGGTACACAGCCGTCGAATACTGATGCGACAGTTTGTCACATGAAGATTCAGAGTCAGTCTTGGTAGATTACCAAACGGTGGTTACAAAACGATGTAAAGGTGCCCGAAAACCGAAAACCAGTCAATCCATGGTTCTCATTAAACTGACAAAACTTACGAATGGCGATCATTCGATAAATCAGGGGCGTTACAAACCAGCTATAGGCGGTTCAAATGAAGGATGACTTTTTCAGAAAAAACGAACGAAGTTGACCAAGTATTTATAAAAAATTTC